>DAOUWN010000177.1 GCA_030667105.1 Deltaproteobacteria bacterium | reverse complement strand
GCCGACAGGATGTCAGGATGGCTTTGAAGGGTGTCGAGCGCTTTGGCAGGGGCCTCATCGTCTAGACGAATGATGGCCATGGCCTTGTCTTTTTCCAGCTTTCGGCTAACAACCCCTCCACATTCTTTACTATTCATTCAGATCAGCTTTGTTTGTTGCACCCCGAGCCGAATTGTTGTATATTTCATAATAATTTCCTGATCTTGTTCTTCCAACTGGCTTTTGAGCTGAAGAAACGGCCTGGGCGAAGTAGACCACATGTCTAAAAATAGGATTATATCAAAGCAAGAACTGCACAAGCCTCGTGGCTGGCCTTTATCGATACCTCGCGTGCTGGCTGCGGCATTGGGCTTGATTTTGCTGACGGCCGTCTTGTTGAAAGCAATTGATATGGAGCTGTTTATCAGGCAGATCACGGCGTACGGTATTATATCCAGCCGCCACGTTGTGGTTTTTGGCGCGTGGGTTCTTATTGCCCTGGAATTCGCGCTCGGGGTGGGATTGTTGGTCCATTATCGCCCGAGATTAATGCTCTTGTTGACAGCAATCCTATTGCTGATTTTTGTGGGGGCAACTGCTTTTGCCTGGTTTACTGATGCCACACAAGATTGTGGGTGTTTCGGCGCTTGGCTGAAGCGCACACCGGGAGAGGCGGCGCTCGGGAACCTCATCCTCCTGGCCGCAGCAGTGCTGGCCTGGGTTGGTCATGGGCATGCGCAGGTGGCTCAGGCCGGTGGCAAGGCCTGGGCTGTCACCACGGTTTGTCTGGTGGGACTGGCCCTGCCGGTGATTTTTGGCTTTTCCGTTTCAGGGATCTTCGGGTCCGACTCCAAGACCAGGCCGGTCAATCTCTGGGACGTGCATATTCAGGGTTTGGACTACATCGATTTGACCTACGGGACATACCTCATTATCCTCATGGGCACTGACTGTCCGCGCTGTCAGGAGGCCGTGCCGCAGCTAAACATGTTGGCCGAGGAAACTGATCTCCAGGACGTCATCGCCCTTTGCACAAACGGGGAATCGGAGCGCCTGGTATTCGTTGAAGAATTTCAACCCATGTTTCCGGTTGGCCAGATCAGTGAAAATGTTTTTTGGCGCTTGCTCGGCAGCGGCGACATCCCCCGTTACATGTTGGTGCGCGACCAGCACGTGCTGCACACATGGGATCAAGACGTCCCGGACAAAGACACGATTCAATCGGCGCTGTCTGCGCAAGAACTCTAAGGCCCCACCGTTCAAATTTGATTCAAAAATTAGCGTGCTTTGGGCGCGGATGTTCACAAACAGCTCACGATGCGATCTTTCGAAAGACATGCTTTTCCAAATACTTCACACAGGCCTCCATGTGTTGGCTGCACTGCTCCGTCCACGAGCTCCTGTGCTCAGGGTCTCGGAGTTTTGTCTCTTGAGATGTGGACAGGGACCCTGCCACAGCCTCCGGGATATCATCAGGCAGGTCGAGCCCATTCATTATGGCCCATGCCAGAGTCCAGGCCCGAGCCACGTTACACGGGTTGTAGCCCCCTCCCCCCAGGGCGACCCAGGCAGGGGCCTGCTCGGTCAGGTAGGCGATGACCTTGCCGAATCCGTGGGTTGTGAGTTCTAGGGCCGCCAGAGGGTCGTCCTTGAATGTGTCTACACCGAGCTGAGAGACCACCACATCCGGTTTGAACTCTTCCATCAGCCTGGGAACCACTGAGTTGAAGCCTTCCAGGAATACTTGATCGTCCGTGCCAGGAAGCATAGGAATATTTACGGAGTAACCCATGCCTTTGCCTTGACCTATTTCATTGAGTCGACCTGTGCCCGGAAAAAGGGTTCGCCCGTCCTGATGAAAAGAGATCGTGAGCACCCTGGGATCTTCATAGAATGCCCACTGCACGCCGTCGCCGTGGTGGGCATCTATATCGAGATACATTACCCGTTTTTCCTGATCTACAAAGTGATAGATGGCCAGGACCGGGTCATTGACATAGCAGAAACCCGAAGCCCGGCTGGCGCCGGCATGATGGAGTCCCCCGGCTATGTTAAAGGCAATGCGCACCGTTGCCTCTGACACGAGTTGAGCACACTGAAGGGAACCGCCCGCATGAAGCCGGGACCATCCCCAGAGACCGGGAAAAATGGGATTGTCTCCTGGGCCCATGCCGTGCGCAAAATCGCTGCTGATCTCGCCACGATCCGCGTGCTTCAAAACTTCTACATACTCGCGTGTGTGAAAGCGGAGGATCTCGGACTCAGAGGCTGCCCTGGTTTCAACAAGCTCCGCATCGGGAAGCCGAAAAAGATCATAGGCCCTGCAAAGGTCATACGTTAGCTTAAGGCGTTCAATCTTAAGGGGATGACTGGTTCCGTAATTATAGTCAAAATATCTTTCGGTATAGAGAAATGCTGTTTTCATAGGGCCTACGCCATATTCAAAGAGTCGCGATCACTGTGCCTGTCTTGGAAGTATCATATCCCCCCATTTGGCCCACAAGTCCTTTGAAGGCCTCTGATCGTATGACCTCTAGCATTAGCCGGATTTTTTGATCTTCAATAAACGCCTCCGGGATAACCAGGTCGTATTCTTCTGTCACCACAGGGATGAAGTCGAGGTTTAATGCCCTGGCAGCTGCATATATGCCCAAGCCTGCGTCTGCCACGCCGCTCAGGACGGCCACGGCCACAGACATGTGGGTGAATTCCTCCTGGTCGTACCCTGTGATCGTCCCGGGGTTGATGTTAAGAGATTCGAGCCGATAGTCCAGCAGAATACGGGTCCCTGATCCTGCCTGTCGATTGACAAAGGTGATATCGTCTCTGGCCAGGTCTTCTATTCCCGTTATTCCCTTTGGGTTACCTTGCGGCACTATCAGGCCCTGGTCGCGATACACCAGGTTGATAAGCTTGACTCGCAGGTCAGGGAGGTAACGCTTGATATAAGAGACATTATAAGTGCCTGTTTCCGTATCAAGAAGGTGGCAGCCTGCCGTATGGCAATATCCTTTCCGTAGTGTTATCAACCCTCCGAGGCTTCCAACGTTACTTGAAGACAGGCCGAAACGGCAGTCATGCACCCTCATCTGGTTCGCCAGAACATCCAGAGTGTTGTCATGACTTCCCACTACCACGACCGTGTTCTCGATCTCTGTCAAGTCCCTTAAAAGTTCGGCCTCTGCCATCTCGCCGGCCTGTATCCCTTCCACGTGGCCCGGGATTTCAATAATCCCGTCGGCCTCCGTCAAAGTCGTCACAGAACCAGCGCCCCTCGGAAGAGCAGAAGCCACAAGGGTATTTTCGACCCTGCCGAGCTTTACTCGCACAAATTCGTCAAGACCGAGTTTTGATGCCATCTTTCGAGCCGTGCGGACTCTTACCTTAAGGCGTTCCGGCTGTCGGGTGCCAAGCATTCGATAGATCAGTGGCCGGAGGAATTTCTCGAAGGCCATAATAGCCGAGACAGTGTACCCTGGGTTTCCCATGACCGGCTTATTGTTAATGATGCCCAGCACAGTCGGCTTCCCGGGCATCATAGTGATGCCATGAACAAGCACTTCTCCAAGTTCGCGAATAACGCCTGCCGTGTAATCCTCAGAACCTGCCGAAGATCCTGCGCTGATAATGACGACCTGGGCATCGCTCTTAACGGCTCTGCGCACAGAGTCAAGGATCTTATCAAAGACGTCAGGCACTATGGGATGAGTGAGGTGCTTGCCGCCGCACTCGTCAATCAGGGCCCCCAGGACGGCGGAATTGCTCTCAATAACCCGGCCTGGAGCAAGGTTCTCGGTGCCAAGATCCTGAGGGGCTATCAATTCCGATCCGGTAGGGATGATGAGTACTTGCGGTTTCTGTTTGACCGCCACATTGAAAATCCCTCCGTTTAGAAGAGCCCCGACCTCGTATGGCGTAATCAGGTGATTCTGGGGGAGCATGAGCTCTGTGGCAACGATGTCTTCTCCCACTTTTCGTACGTATTGCCAGGGATAGGCGCTTGATTCAATCTGAACCGTCATCTCATCCACGGTCAATACGTGTTCTATCATAATGACCGCATCTGTGCCTTCCGGCATGGCCTGGCCGGTATTGACAAGAAGAGCGTCTTCTCCGATACGAAGCTCTTTGGGTCGATCAACAGTAGTCCCAAATGTCGTCTCTGCGCGGACCGCTATGCCATCCATGGCTGCCGCATGAAAACCGGGGGCGGAGAATCTTGCAAAGACCGGCTCTGCTGTAATACGGCCACTTGACTCTTGAACAGGAATCGTCTCTCTTTGCAGTTGTTCGTCAAAAGAGATACGATCAAAAAAGAGCCGTCTGGCCTCCTCAATCGATTTCATTTGGAGGTAGATATTTCTTTTACTTTCCATGGGTGCGTCCGTCTCCGAAAATCTTCTTAAATTCGTTGTCACTGATCTTGATAATGCTCTCATTCAATTGTTTGTAGTTTTCGAGGAGCTTTCTACCGGTGGGAGTCAGGACGGAGCCTCGCCCCTTTCCACCGCCCGGCTTTGTGGCCAGGATTTTTGACCCTATGCGCTCTTCAGTCGATTTGATCCGCCCCCACAGGGCACGATAAGACATCTTCAACTCCTTGGCCGCCATGTTCATGGAGCCCAGGCGATCAACAGTCTCAAGCATGCGTACCCTGCCACTTCCGAAGATGACATTGTCATGATCATCATCGATCCAGACTTTTGTTCGAACCTTCATGGTACCTCCCAGACTTTTCGACCTGTGCGGTTACGCAACACGCGAAAAAGAAAAGAATTATCACGAAAGCACGAAAGATTGAAAACACGAAGAAAATGCCGATAACTTGCATGGTTTCATAGTAAGTGATGGCTGTATGTGTCACAGCGCAGGAAACCATCCCCAGCAACTTGACTTTCATGTCTTGTTTCGTGCTTTCATACTTTCGTGTTTTCGTGATTGATTTTGAATAGTTTCTTAACCGCACAGCTCCAAACTTTTGTTGGCTGTTAGTACATTCAGGCATTGACAGGAGAACAGGGATCTTACTATTTTCGGATCAGTGAACATTTACCAGAACCTTTCACAACTTGCCAGGAGATTTTTATAGAACATGGATACGAAAAAGCGATTGACGGAAGATCTCAAGGTCGTCATTTTTGATTGTGATGGAGTGATGTTTGACTCAAAGGAAGCTAATGAGGCGTACTATAATCATATACTCGCCCACTTCGGAAAGCCTATGATGGACACCGAGCAGTCCAGGTATGTTCATATGAACACGGCGAGCCGATCCATAGCCTGCCTTTTCAGCGATGATCCCAGGTTGGATGAGGCCATGGCCTACAGACAAAAGCTCACTTATCTGCCGTTTATTTCCAGGATGCAGATGGAGCCCTACCTGAAATCCTTTCTGGAGTGCCTGCGACCCACGTATAAGACAGCTATCGCCACGAATCG
>DAOUWN010000039.1 GCA_030667105.1 Deltaproteobacteria bacterium | reverse complement strand
TGTCACTTTCAAGCGCGCTTTTTTCAGGCATCAGTGGGCTGAGTACTCTTGGGAATGCCATGACCGTGATTGGCGATAATATCGCCAATGTGAACACGGTCGGTTTCAAGGCAAGCCGGGTGACTGTTCAGGAGGTGCTGAGCCAGACCGTGGCCACTACGGCCGGCACGGCCCAGGTAGGCCGCGGTACAAGCCTGGCGGATATTTCTAGCACTTTTGCGCAAGGCTCCTTCGAGTCAACAGGCTCTACGACAGACCTTGGCATCGGTGGTGCTGGGTTTTTTATCGTAAGGGATCCGGAGAATGCAGACAATGAATTCTATACCCGTGCAGGGGAATTTCGGTTTGATGAAAACGGTAACTTCACAAACCCGGCAGGGTATATCGTGCAGGGATGGTCTCTAGATTCAACTACAGGGGAGCAAGAAGGCTCTCCTGGAGATATTACCTTGTCATCTTTCAGCTCTTCTCCAAGTGAGACCGATACGGTGACAATGATTACTAACCTGGATTCGGACACCACAACCAATAGCGACCTCTCAACTTCTTGGAATGGTAGCGCTACTACTCCAATTGCATCGGCAAGCTATGAATATCAAACGAGTGTAAAGGTATACGATTCTCTTGGCAGTACCCACGACATAACGACTTATTACGATCGGACAAGCACTGCAAATGAATGGGAGTATATAATTACCTGCACTCCCGCGGAGGACCAAAGGACTGGAGCAGCAGTTTCCGGCATAGGCCTGCTAGCGCGGGGTACAATCTCGTTCACCAGCACTGGAACAATCACCGATATGACCATGAGTGGATATGATGGTACTGCAGATCTCAGTACTGGGTGGTTGGGTGAGTCTGCAAACTCAAATGGCTATTTGGAGTTTAGCCCCGAGTTTAGTAGCAGCATGAGCATTGAATTCGATATTGGATCCCGATATAACAGCAGTACCCTTGCTTGGGAGCCTCAATCCTTGGCTACAACACAGTATTCGTCGTCATCTGCAACAGTCTTTCAGTCTGCAGACGGCTATGGGGCAGGCGCGCTGCAATCTTTAACGGTGGCAACAGACGGGGCTATGACGGGGCAGTACTCAAATGGCGAGGTCATTCCGCTCTATAGGGTGACCCTGGCAAAGTTTCAAAATCAGCACCAGCTTTACAAAGAAGGTGGCAATCTTTTTAGAGAAACCAGGTTGAGCGGGGATCCCATCACCGGGCAGCCAGGAAGCAATGGTCTTGGAAGCATCTCGCCAAACTCGCTTGAGCAGTCAAATGTCGATATTGCCACAGAGTTTGTAAAAATGATTACCACCCAGCGTGGCTTTCAGGCAAATTCGAAGGTTATCACGGTAACTGACCAGATGCTGGCGGAACTCATTGCGTTAAAGCGATAGGACAGAAGTTAGGGGCTTCGTCCCAACTGGAATAATGGAATAATGACGGATCTTTGCTTTCTGGAGAAAAACCTTGAGGCCCTTGAAAAATACAACCCCTATTGTTTCAAGTGGTTGACTGCACAAGGGGCTGACTCAAAAGCCATCTCGAGGAATCTGATCAGAAACCGGGACGGTTTGCTCGACTGGCCCCTTACTTCCAACAAGGGGCTTTTTGACGATATCCCGCCTGACAAGGCGTATGGGCAGTGGGTTTGTGAAGAAAGGGCGGATACCAGCGCCACCATTATTGTCGGTTGCAACATCGGTTACGGCGTAAACCACGTTCTGTCCAATATGCCGGAAAGTCACAAGGTAATAGTGCTTGAGCCAAGGCCGGAAATGCTGGTGGCCTGTCTTGGGCAAACCGATTATCGCCGGTTTTTGCAGGCGAAAAGGCTCTTTTTCTTTCCGCCGGACCGTAGCTTTTTACGGAAGGCCGTCTGCCATCTAGATTTGCACTATTTGTTTGGAAGTATCCGCATCTTGGCCGATTTGCCCAGTTGCCAGCTGGGACCGGAATATGCAAGATGGACCGATGCATGGAAGGCGATATTGGAAGACCTTTCCTGTGATCTGAATACAATGCGGCTCAAACAAGATGTGATGATCGAAAACGAGCTGGCAAACTTCCTCCGGGCAATGCAGGACGGATGTTTGCTGCCGCTCAAGGGCCGGGCCGAAAATATTGATGCAGTTCTACTCGGAGCGGGTCCATCACTGGAAAGGTTTGCGCCGCTTTTGGCCGAGAATCCTGGGAACGCCCTATACACTTGTGGGTTGCAGACGCTGCCTGTCCTTCAAAGATACGGTCTTAAACCACATCTATGTATGGCAATCGATTATACAACAGCGATGAAAAGGGTCTATGACAGGTTAGACCGGAAGTGGGCGGAAGACATTCCTTTTATCTATTCATGCAAAGTGGATCCGGAGGTTGTAAGGGCCTATCCTGGCCCTACCCTTCCATTGTGGACCACGGGTGGTTTAGGAACCCATATCCCACGAACCCGAGAACTCGTATTAAGTACCGGGAAGGGAGTGGGTGTAACACTCGTGCGTTTTCTGTTCTGGTGTGGCATTGATAGGCTCTTGTTGGTAGGCAATGACTTTGCCTGGCCAGGCGATAAACCCCATGCTGAAGGGCATCTATCAGACAAGAACGGATTTAGATTTAACCCTAAGCGTCATGAGAAGCTGAAAAACAGGCAAGGCAAAACAATCTATTCAACTTTGGCCTACATCACGGCCCTGAGGGAGTTGGAACTTGAGCTGGAAGCGTCGAATATTCCGGTTTCCAACCTTTATGGCGGAGGGATGACAATCAAAGGAAGCAAAGAGATTACCTGGAAGCAGGTTCTTGCTGATAATCTATTGGATTCGGCGTGTGGGAGTGTGGAATGTTTTGTTAATGCCATAAACCGGGCTCGCTCCCCGAGGCCATGGCCAGGATTTGAGGCTAGAAGTTCCAGTTGGGCCAAGTCTTTGCGTTCAGTTGAAAAACGGCTGAGAAGGCTGTTCAAAAAGGCGTGGAAACACCAAGAGGAGATCCATTCAGTTTTAAGCCAAATTCTCGCCTTTTTTCGCCAAGATCCTTTATACCTGCCCTGTTTGTACAACGAAATCTTCGATCTTGCCGGCCTGGTACATGCCCGGTCCGCTTATGGGCTCAAGGAATGGGCTGAATGTAAGGCGATACTCAAACAAGTTGCAAAAAAGGTTCGAGAAGTAGACTACCACCTTGTATACAAGAGAAAGGCGGCGTAGAACCTATTGCCGCAAAAGACAGTTGGCAATCCTTCGTTAGAAAGTATACCCCTCAACACGTCAACAGATTGACAGGACCTTTTTCGATTTGACACGCTTTGTCTGTCAGAAAAGGCGAGGGCGTCCTTCACAACGGAATTCATTGCTTCTCAAACAGGCGGGCCTCTTGCAAGTTGGCCATAAAAGTATATGGATTTAAAAGATATTCAAGTCATGTCTCTAATGCTCTTACCGTTTTCGTCCTGCTGACTACCTTCCATTGATCACTCACACCAGCCATTTGATCGAAGTGGCACAAAGGTTGCTGTAATCCTCAAGTTGAGAACACACTATATTACAGGGGAACAAACATGGACATTGCAACCGTTCTCGGAATTGCTTCTGCCTTTGGCCTTGTGCTTGTGGCCATTTTCATGGGCGGAGGCCTCGGCCTTTTTGTCAACGCTCCTTCCGTGATGATTGTGGCCGGTGGAACCCTCGGCACGACCATGATCAACTACCCTTTGAAAGAGGTACTGGGTGTAATCGGGGTTGTGAGGAATGTCTTTTTTTCAAAGGTAACGTCGGCAAAGGATGTCATCAAACAATTTGGCGAGTTTTCCAACAAGGCCCGTCGCGAAGGGATTCTTGCGTTGGAGTCTGAGGTAAAGAACATTGATGAGGAGTTTCTGCAGAAGGGTCTTCAACTCTCGATCGATGGGCTGGAGCCCGCCTCGATCAGAGAAATCCTTGAAACCGAGATTTCCTATGTGCGGGATCGGCACAAACTCGGCGCAGAGATCTTTACGACCATGGGGACTTATGCTCCGGCGCTCGGTATGGTCGGCACGCTCATCGGTCTTGTGCAGATGTTGCAGTCTATGAGTGATCCGAGCTCCATCGGACCGGCCATGGCTGTGGCCCTTTTGACTACCTTCTACGGTGCGGTTGCGGCCAACCTTCTTTTTATGCCAATTGCCGGCAAGCTCAAAACCCGCAGCAGCGAGGAAGTCCTGGTCAAGGAGTTGATGATTGAGGGCGTGATTTGTCTTTCAAACGGAGAAAACCCTCGCATCGTGGAGGAGAAGCTTATGGCGTTTCTCCCTCCAAACCAGCGGAAAGCAGAGGCCCAATAGGGATTGAGTCAAATGTCAGGTGAAATAAAACGGAAAAAAAGTCAATCTGAGGACGGTCCCAGCCAGGCTGGTATAAGGGTCATGACTGTCAGCCTCTTTATTATTCTCCTGGCATTTTTTATCGTGCTTAATTCGATTGCCGTTGTTGATGAGAGGAAGACCCTTGCGGCATTGGGTTCATTGATAGGAAGCTTTGGGATTTTGCCGGGCGGGCTCTCTGCTTCTAAGGAGGGAGAGGTGAGACTGATTTCCGCAATCCAGGTCCCCATGGCTTCGCGTCACACAGAGTCCATGGAGATACCTGAACCGGGCAAGTCAAGCACCGGATCTGTCGCAACACGAACAATGCCGAAGGGGGAGGTAATCAGTATACAGGGCCGGGTGCTTTTCGACGAAGCAAGCTACAAAATCAAGCCGGCAGGCTACGGTTTTCTGAAGAGACTTTGTAAGATCATCAATGAGGAAAGATACCCTGTTGAGATCACCGGGCATACGGACAGCAGACCTCCGGATGAGAAATCCGTAAGTTCCAACTGGCAGCTTTCATCTCTGAGGGCACTTGAGGTCTTAAAGTTTTTTGTGGTCGTTGGCAATGTCCTTCCGTCACGCCTGACAGCCTATGGCTGCGGAGAGCATAGACCGGTTGCAAGCAACGAGACAAGACAGACAAGGGCGCAAAACAGCAGGGTTGATATTATCCTGGCGCACAGTTCAACTGGAAAGCTCAAAGAGATTATTCAGAAGGGCCAATCCGGATTCGTCGTTTTCAAGCGATTTGTGTTTAACATCTTTGATTAGGCGGGCAGGGCATGGGGAAAAACAACAACGAAAATGATGTCAAGCCAGATACCACCATGTGGATGGTCACCTTCGGGGACCTGCTGATGCTCTTGTTAACGTTCTTTGTGATGCTTCTGACCATGTCATCCATGGACACGAAGACCCTGCGCTCCTTCTTTAGTGTTTTTGAGAGTGGCCTTGGTGTTATGGAGTTTTCTGATTTGGCGGCGATAAAGCCCATTAAAGAGCAAGATGAAATTGTTTCTTCAAAATGCGGTGACCTGTTGTCAATGCTTAGCGCTCTAAATAATCGGCTGGACGAGTTGTTAGCAAAGCGCCATGGAACAGAAGTCGGCAGCCTGGAGACGCTGGAAGACCTCCTTGGCGTAGGCCGTGACCGGGAAACCGGTGAAGGCCTTGGAGGCTTGAGCAGTGTTATGGATGTCTCAGAAGATGAACGGGGCGTTGTCATTACAATTATGGCAAATGTACTGTTTGATTCCGGTGCGGCTGAGATCAAACCAGCCATATTTCCGTTACTCGATACAATTGCTAAATTGCTCGGTGGCGTTTCCAACGAGGTGCTCATTATGGGGCATGCAGACAATATTCCAATGCGCAGCGAGCGCTACCGTTCGAACTGGGAGCTTTCCCTTTATCGAGCATTGAACGTTCACAGGTATTTTGTGCAAGATAGAGGCCTTCCTCCCAAACGACTTGCCGTTGGAGGATACGGCGATTTGAGACCGCTATTTTCCAACAGCACAAGACAGGGACGCGAGAAAAACAGGAGAGTGGAGATTATCCTAAAGACGATATAGCCAAGTCCGGCCTGCGGGGATCATGACTGAAAGGGGCGCAACATGGCAGAAGAAGAAAACCAGTCGGTTGATGAAGGTGAAGATGCAGAGGGGGGGCAGAAAGGCTCCTCCAAGAAGTTCATTGTTATAGGAGTCGCACTAGTCCTATTGGCCGGAGGCGGCTTTGCAGGATGGAAATTCTTTTTGGCTGAAAGATTCTCGGCACAGGACGGCAAGGCGATTAAAGCGCGCGCGGAAACCGCTGAAAGCTCATCCGCGGTCAGGATCATTTATGAAATGAAGCCTTTTATTGTTAATTTAATCGGTCAGCAGGGCAAGCGATATCTTAAGACAAGACTCGATCTCGAGGTTGACAGTGAAGCTCTCGAACAAGAGCTTGCAAAACGTGACTCTCAGTTAAGGGACGCAATTCTCTTGCTGCTGGCAAGCAAGTCCTTTGATGATGTCAGTACGCCGGGTGGAAAGATTCAGCTCCGAAGTGAGTTGATTGCCCGGATCAATCAAACTCTAAAAGGGGGCGCTATCCTGACACTGTACTTTACGGAGTTTGTCGTGCAGTAAAGGGGTGGTGGAGTGACTCATGTCAAACGTTTTATCACAGGAAGAAGTCGATAGCTTACTAAAGGGGGTCTCAAGTGGCCAGATTGAGACTGAACCGGATAGCCCTGAGTCTGAAGATGGTGTCATCGCATATGATTTTACTCGTCAGGAACAGATGTTCCGTAACCGAATGCCGAGTTTTGGGATGGTTACGGAGCGATTCGCCACGAATTTCAGGGCCGACCTTTCTGCCATGATCCGGAAAACCCTAGATATTGAGGCAGAGCCGGTTGATATGGTCAAGTTCGAAGATTATCGTCTTTCCCTGCCTGTCCCTACAAGTCTCCACATCTTTCGAGTTGACCCTCTCGTGGGACAGGGCCTCGTTGTCTTTGACGGTCGTTTGGTTTTTAGTCTGATTGAATGCTATTTTGGCGGCAAAGGGACAGAACAGGTGAAGATTGAAGGGCGGGACTTCACACCCATAGAGAACGCGATGATTCGGAAAGCCGTCAGGGTCTGCCTGGAGGCTCTCGCCGCAGCGTGGTAGCGCATTTTTAAGGTTAAAATGACGTATGTGCGTTAAGAGGTCAATCCAGAGTTTGCCACGATAGTGATGCCCGGCGACCTGGTTATAGTGAATCGCTTCAATATCGATATCGAGGGGATAGGGGGAAATATGAGTGTGTGCATCCCATATTCCACTATCGAGCCAATTCGTGACAAGTTCTGTGGAGGCCTGCAGGGCGATCAGGTGAATATAGATGCGAAATGGGAAAGGCGCCTGCACGAGAGGATTCGGGAGACGACGGTCGATGTGGTTGTCGAGCTGGGCACAGCGAAAATCACGGCAGAGAGGCTGCTTGATCTCAAGGTTGGCGATGTGATTCAGTTTGAGCAATATGCAACCCAACACCTGATTGGCAGGGTTCAAGGTGTTCCGAAACTTGAAGGGCGTCCGGGTATCATGAGGGCCAATCGGGCTATTAGGATAGAGAAACTGAACGTAATGGGTGAGATATAATATCTGACAAATTTTAAGGAGTGGCCTATGTCCGATATGTCGCAAGACGATGTTGGTAGCGTTGGATCTGGAAACGATTCAACAATGGAGGAGCAAAAGGATGAGAGCAGCCCAGATACTTCTCTGGAGACGGCTGAAGCTGCCAACCCACAGAGGGGAACGGATGCTATCGACGCAGGCAGGGGGTTGGACTTTATCCTCGACATTCCGCTGGAGGTCTCGGTTGAATTGGGCCGAACGCAGATGCTTGTCAATGATTTGCTCCGGTTGGGACAAGGTTCAATTGTCGAGTTGACAAAGCTTGCCGACGAGCCAATGGATATCTATGTGAATCGCAAGTTATTCGCACGTGGCGAGGTAGTAGTTGTCAATGAGAAGTTTGGCATAAGGCTGACTGATATCATTAGTCCCATTGAGAGAGTCAAGACACTGGCATAGACGGAATTGCCACGCGATTTCATACAAGGTAAGGAATTAAATCACTTGGACGGGTTAAGAGAAACATCGCAGATGATTCAACCTGACCTCTGGGGGGCCGGGCTCAAGACACTGGCCATGTTGTGTATTGTTATCGGAGTCTTGATACTTGTTCTCTTTCTTATGAAGCGATTTCTGTATTTTAGAAATGGTTCAGGGCAAGGACAGCTCATCAAGATGCTGTCGTCCTATCATGTTACTCCGAAAGAGCGAATTGCCTTGATTGACGTGGCAGGTGAGAAGCTTGTGATCGGCATCACTCCTGAAAACATAACTTGTCTGGCCAAAATTGCAAAATCAGAGGCCCTGGAGAGGATTGAAGGGGTAAAACCCCTTCAGGCGGGCCGTGGTCTTTTCGAGAAACTGCTGACGTCGTCCCTCAAAGGCAAAGGCAGATCAACTGAGAGATAGGATGGATTGGAAGATGCAAAATAAGAAACGCAAAGTGAACCGACACACAGTTTTCATTTTTTATTTTGCACTATTGCTGATGATTCCTGCTATCGCCTTTTGTGCGTCTATTCCGCTTCCAACACTCCAGGTGGGCATTGGACAGGCAGAAAACCCGGAACAGGTCTCTGTGTTGCTTCAGGTTGTTGCATTGCTCACCGTGCTTTCATTGGCGCCGGCTATTTTGATTCTAATGACTTCGTTCACAAGGCTGGCTGTGGCCTTTTCGTTTTTAAGACAAGCATTGGGCACTCACCAGATGCCGCCAAACCAAGTCATGATCGGCCTCGCCTTGTTTCTGACTTTTTTCATCATGATGCCGGTGTGGCAACAGGTTAACGACAAAGCTATCAAGCCGTATATGAATGAAGAGATATCGCAAGCTGAGGCGTTCGATGCGGCCATGGCGCCGGTCCGCCGGTTTATGTTCAGGCAAACGCGAGAAAAGGACCTGGCGCTGTTTGTCAATATGGCTAAGTTGGACAAACCAAACACGCCGCAAGATATTCCTTCTTCTGTTTTGATACCCGCCTTTGTTGTGAGTGAACTTAAGACAGCCTTTATCATTGGGTTTTTTCTTTATGTGCCATTCTTGATCATTGATATGGTAATCGCGAGTGTTCTTCTTTCAATGGGGATGATGATGCTGCCACCGATAATGATATCCATGCCGTTTAAACTCATTCTATTCGTTTTGATGGACGGGTGGCACTTGATTGTGGGTTCTCTGGTTAAGAGTTTTGTGAGGGGGTGATATGACTCCGGAATTTGTTGTCGGATTTACTCAAGAAGCTATCAAGGTGACGATTCTGGTTGCAATGCCGATGCTGGGCCTTGGGCTTATCGTGGGGTTGGCGGTAAGCATCTTTCAGGCTGTCACACAGATCCAGGAAATGACTTTGACGTTTGTTCCCAAAATACTGGTTGTGCTTTTGGGCCTCCTGTTTTTCTCTAACTGGATGCTACAGCAACTGATCGAGTTCGGACAAAACTGTATCACACAAATACCGACATATATTAGATGACAGTGGAATAATGGAATGGTGGCATAATGGACCTTCTGGGCCTTTCACCTGAGCAGTTCAAATCATTTGTTCTGATTCTGATCCGGATCAGTGTTGTATTGTTTATGTTGCCCATTTTTGGAGGGCGGGTGCTGCCAAACGCTGTCAAGGCAGGGCTTGCCTTGCTGATCAGCATCGTCCTCTTTCCGGTCGTTCGTCCGGATCCAAACCTGTTTCCGGAAGGCCTGCTGGCCGTCGTAAGGCTTATCCTTTCTGAGTTGGTTTTTGGGCTTGTTGTTGGTTTGATCCTGCGATTATTTTTTGCCGGGGTCCAGTTAGGGGCGCAGCTCATCGGTTTTCAAATGGGATTTGCTATTGCTAACGTTCTTGATCCCGAGTCAGGGGCACAGGGTTCTATTTTGGCCATGTTAGGTTACTGGGTTGCTATTTTGTTTTTTCTGCTCCTGGATGGCCACCATATTTTACTGAAGTCGCTGGTTGAGAGTTTTTCTATCGTCGAGGTGGGGTCATTGGGTTTGCATGATGGGCTCTTTGGCAGGATGTTAGAGGTTTCAGCGGATATGTTTGCGATGTCCATTAAAGTGGGCGCTCCGGCCATTACTGCGCTGCTTTTGACAAGCGCTTCATTTGGAATCATTGCCAGGGTGTCGCCACAGATGAACATCCTTATTGTTGCCTTCCCGGTAAAGATAGTTGTTGGGCTGTTCTTTTTTGGCCTTTCATTGGAGGTCCTTCTTTGCTTCATGAAACGGTATCTTGTGGAATTTGAAGGCGTGTTGAGGGTCGTAATGAATTTGATGAGGGTGTAAGCATTGGCAGAAGGGGATTTCCAGGACAAAACCGAAAAACCGACCGGCAAGAAGCGGTCTGACGCAAGAAAAAAAGGACAGGTTGCAAAAAGCCGTGAGGTAAGCTCCGTGGCTGTGCTCTTGGCCGGGCTTTCAACGCTTTATCTGTTTGGCTCCTTTATGTACGGTCACATAAGGTCCGTGATGCAAAAAAGCTTTTCCATGGTCTCGCAGCCCACTTTGGGCTTATCGGGATTTTTGGTTCTTACCCAGGATGTCGTGCAAAGCTTTATCATAATAGTGGCCCCGGTGATGGCAGCCGGGGTCATAGTTGCTGCGTTATCGAATCTCCTTCAGGTGGGTGTGATGTTTACCTTTGAGCCGGTTATTCCGAAGTTTTCCAAGCTAAGTCCCCTCAAGGGGTTGAAACGGCTCTTTTCCAAACAATCCTTTATGGAGCTGTTTAAGTCCGTGGCAAAGCTTGCGATAGTTGGTGTCATCGCCTACTGGACAGTTAAAGGAGAGATGGACCGGTTTCTGGACCTTGGAGGGATGAGCGTCGCGGCGATCGCCTTATATATCTTAAAGGTCATCTTGAAAATCTTTCTCCGGGTTTGTGTGGTTATGGTCTTTCTGGCTGTCCTCGACTATGCCTTTCAGAAATGGCAGTTTGAACAGCAATTGAAAATGACCAAGCATGAGGTCAAAGAAGAATTCAAGCGGAGCGAAGGTGATCCGCTCATCAAATCAAGGATCAGAAGGATTCAACTGGAGATGGCGAGAAGACGTATGATGCAGGAAGTGCCCAAGGCCGACGTCGTGGTGACAAACCCGGTCCGTCTCGCTCTGGCCATTAGGTATGACCGTGCTGTCATGAACGCGCCGGAGGTTGTAGCCAAAGGATCGGAACTGGTAGCCGAAAGGATTAAGGCGCTGGCTAAAGAGCATGACATACCTATCGTTGAGAACAAGGGATTGGCTCAAGATCTTTACAGAATGGTTGAGATTGGCAGTGAAATACCTTCTGCTTTATTTCAAGCGGTGGCTGAGGTTCTGGCTTATGTCTACAGGCT
>DAOUWN010000003.1 GCA_030667105.1 Deltaproteobacteria bacterium | reverse complement strand
GCCAGAAAACCCACCTCTCTCCGAAACACCCGGCTTCCAACAGCAAATAACAACACGCAATTCATGGCCCCCACAAAGGAGTGAACGAACTTGACATAGCTCCAGTCAATGCCAAGGATTTTCTTAAGGAGGGCCATAAAGTAAAGGTAAAAAGGGCTCAAATCCACTAGCCTTTCCCCGATATCTGCCCCGGCGATCAGTTTGTCTGCAAAGAAAGGGTATTTGAAGAAAAGGGTAGGCTCATCAATACAGGTAAGAAAAAAGATGCGGGCGCTAAAGGCAACCAAAAAGACAATAAGATATGCCTTATAATCTTTGGGGGATTCTTTCATATGAAAGGAGGTTGGCACCGATCCTTCTCAGTCCCTGACATCCGAAACGGTCAGGGACTGCCTCAAGAACTTCATCCAAGGTGAAGGACACCAATTTGTAATCTAATCAAACAGGACGCGCGCAATGTCATTGTAGAACACAAAGACCATGAGCAGGATAATAACAAAAATGCCAATTTGTTGGGCTACTTCCCGCATCTTCAGGTTCACGGGTTTGCGGGTGACAGCCTCAAAAAAGAAAAACATGAGATGCCCCCCATCCAGGACAGGGATCGGCAGCAGGTTGAGGATGCCAAGATTGACACTCAAAAGAGCTATGAAGAAAATAAAATTCGCCATGCCTGCCTTGGCGTGTTAACCTGCCAGTTGGGCAATCATGATCGGGCCACCGATGGTCTTGGCTGAAAGGGTGCCTGCAAGGATTTTCCCAACAGACAAAACCGTAAGCTTTGCGATCTGCCATGTTTGCAACACTCCTTCGACTACTGCCTCAATAGGATTGAGTCGCTCGATGGTAAACTCGCCTGAAGCAGTTATCCCTATGACGTACTTGTCTATCTTTTCCCCGAATATGTTCTGAGAGGGAACCTGTTTGGGAGTAATTTTCAAGGAAATAATGGTGTCGTCACGCAAAAGTTCAAACTCAAGGGTACTACCACCCCTTTGTGTGATTATCTCTGCCATCTCATCCCACTGCGTCACAGGCTCGCCGTCCACAGCCACAATACGGTCGCCGGCTTGGACACCGGCCACATAAGCGGGCATTCCCTCTTGCACGCTACCCACCTCTGGTTGCATGATGGGAAGACCTGAGATCTCAAAAAATCCGAAAAATATTGCCACTGACAGGAAAAAATTGAACGCCGGACCTGCCAGCACGATAAGACTCCGCTTGAGCACACTCTTATGTGAAAAGGACAGTGCAATCATGGACTCGTCAAGCTCCGAATCCGGCGCCTCTCCTACCATCTTCACGTACCCCCCAAGGGGTATGGCTGAGATCCTGTAGTCCGTCATCCCGATCTTCTTCCCAAAGATCCTGGGACCAAACCCCAGAGAAAACTTTTCCACACCCACTCCCAGGATCTTTGCCACAATGAAATGGCCGAACTCATGTGCAAAGATCAGCACACCCAGGACAATTATTAACGAAACAATGTTAGTGGTCATAAGCTTTCCTCAGCCACGCGCCGTGCCCAGACATCTGCCGACAGGATATCTGAAAGCCCTGGATTGGGCACTGGCTTGTGTTTGTCCATGGTTTCCTAATTGTCTCCGCAATGCGACCAATCCCGATCCGGCTGTCAAGAAAGGCACGGACAGCCACCTCATTTGCGGCATTTAACACCACCGGATAGGTCTTGCCGGCTCTGCAAGCCTCGATAGCAATGGCGAGGCAAGGAAACCTCTCCAGGTCTGGTTCTCGAAAGGTGAGGGCTCCCAGTTTAAAGAAATCAGGGGGAGGGACTCCCAGAGAAAGCCGCTCCGGGTAAGACAGGGCATAGGCAATCGGCACCCTCATGTCGGGTAATCCGAGTTGTGCAATAACAGAACCATCCCGGTAGACCACCATTGAATGGATCAGACTCTCGGGATGAATCACGACCTGGATAAGCTCAAACGACACGTCAAAGAGCCATCTTGCCTCAATGACCTCAAGGCCCTTATTCATCAGTGTGGCTGAATCTATTGTAATCTTCGGCCCCATCTCCCACGTGGGATGGCGAAGGGCCATCTCCGGTGAAATAGTGTCTGGGTCCTGCCCGTGTTTTTCCAAAAAGGGCCCGCCGGAAGCCGTAAGAAGTATCTTTTCCAGGTCTTGCCTCCGGTGTCCGACAAGCGATTGAAAAATGGCGCTGTGTTCGCTATCAATAGGGATAATAGACACCCCTTTTTCCCGGGCGGTCTGCATCAAGAGTTCCCCGGCCATGACAAGGCTTTCTTTATTAGCCAGAGCCAGTTGCTTGCCGCTCTCAATGGCCGCCAGCGTAGGAAGAAGCCCTGCTGAACCCACCATGGCAGAGACCACCTGATCAACCGAATTCAGAGTGGCGGCGACTTTATACCCTTCTTCGCCGTAGAGGATCTCCACATTGTCCGCCGGCGCAAGCTTATCCCGGAGGCGACGGGCATAAACATCATCTAGCGCTACCGCCACCTGAGGAGAAAAGCGTTTCACCTGTTCGCACAGAAGGTCAATGTTGCGACCACCCGCCAGGGCAACAACAGAAAATCGGTCCGGAAACTCTTCCACAATTCGCAGGACATTCCTGCCGATGGAGCCCGTGGAGCCCAATATGGCGAGGTGTTTCATCACTAAAACCTGATGCCGGAAGAAGATTGATTCAACTACAACAAAAGATATGTTCTGAAATAGTAGAGCACTGGAGCTGCAAAAAGTAAACCATCAATGCGGTCAAGCACTCCACCGTGTCCGGGCAGGAGCCTTCCTGAGTCTTTAATATCTACTGACCGTTTCAGCATCGATTCAAACAGATCCCCGGCCTGCGCCAGCACACCCAGGAGTAGCAGCAGCAGCGCACACAAGGGCCAAGAAAGCTCTGGCAGCCAACATTGCTTAAACAAAGAGCCAACCAGGAGACCGGCGGCAAGCCCGCCTGCAGCGCCTTCCACTGTCTTGCCAGGGCTTATGCTCGGGGCGAGTTTCTTGTGTCCAAAGGCCTTGCCAACGTAATAGGCAGCCGTATCCCCGGCAAATACAACTGCCAACAAAAAAGAAGTCCAGGCTATCCCATTGTTCCAGCCTCGGATCAGTATCAAGTGGCCAAGCAAGAAAGGAACATAGATAAAGCCCATAATCTGCCCTGACAGTACTGCCACAATGGAAGTCCGTGCTCTGGATCGTACCAGACACATGACAGCAGTGCACAGGAAAACCAGGACCAAAACACCAGGGCTTGCCCCAATATCCTCCCCGTGAAAGGCTCCGATCACGGCTAGACAGAGGACCAATATTACCCCTCTTGCAATCACAGAGCCCCCGGGAAAAAACAGGGCATAATACTCCAAAATGCCCAGGGCTGCTGTCAAGCCGACAAGGAGTGCGAAACCGTCTCTCCCCCCTTTTAGAATCACCACAATCAGAAGGGGGATAGCCACCGCAGCGGTAAGCACGCGTCTAATGTGCGCAGAACTCACAAGTTTCGATCTCCTGTGTTGTTTTCAGCTGAAGGCATTTGTTTGGAGTTAGGGGTTGGTTGTCCGAACGTAGATAATTTTTGTCAGGGTCTGCCAGAACCCTTTCTTATCTGGTCTCCCGTTAGCCCAAATCGACGCTCACGCTTTTGGTAATCGCGAAGGATCTGGATGAGTTCTTCCCTCCTGAACTCGGGCCACAGGGTACCTGTGACAAAGATTTCAGTATAAGCAATCTGCCAAAGCAAGAAATTGCTAATTCGCATCTCGCCACTTGTTCTAATCAATAGGTCAGGATCCGGCATCCCGTGAGTATAAAGATAGCTGGAAAAAAGTTCCTCTGTTATCCTCTCCGGTTGAAGTCGGTCATCCTCCACATCTCTTGCGATATGTTGAGCAGCCCTCACAATCTCGTGCCGTCCGCCATAGCTCAAAGCCAGGTTCAAGATCATCCCCTGGTTTTTTCGAGTCGTCTCCGTGACTTCGTGCAAGACATCTAAAACATCGTCCGGGAACCGCTCGATATCACCTATCGCGTTCAGGCAAATGCCGTTTTCCATCATCTCGGGCAATTCTGACTTCAGGAACGTCTTGAGAAGCTTCATGAGGGCCGCGACTTCTTGTGGGGGACGATTCCAGTTCTCTGTTGAAAATGCATAAAGGGTCAAAACCTTGATTCCAATCTCCCGGCAGGCTCGCACAATATCTCGGACAGATTCAGTCCCCTCCCTGTGACCTCTGATCCGGTTCAGGGAGCGTTTCTTGGCCCAACGGCCATTTCCATCCATGATAATGGCGATGTGTTGCGGGAGTGATTCGGGGTGCAGGGCGGGATTATCAGAATTCAAGGATCTCCGTCTCTTTTTCCTGGCAGACCTGGTCAGCTAATTGTATATATTCATTTGTGATCTTCTGGACCTGATCTTGCGCCTTAAAAAAGTCATCCTCTGAGATCTCCCCGTCTTTCTTCAAGCCTTTTAGAAACTCATTGGCATCCCGACGGATGTTGCGGATCGAAACCTTATACTCCTCATCGATCTTGCGCACCACCTTAACGAGTTCCTTTCGACGCTCTTCGGTAAGTGGGGGTATGGCAATACGAATCACCTTTCCGTCATTCATGGGGGTAAGCCCCAACTCGGACTTGAGAATCTCCTTTTCGATCTCTCCGATAACCGTTTGATCCCAGGGTTGAATAATAACAAGCCTGCTCTCAGGCACAGACAAAGATGCCATCTGTTTCAAGGGAGTCATGGTTCCGTAATAATTTACCCTGATATCCTCAAAAAGGGCAAGGGAGGCTCGACCGGTCCGGATCTTCTTAAACTCATTTTTCAATGCATCAATGGATTTGCCCATCCTCTCTCGTGCATCATCATAAACTGAATTAATCACCTTCCGAGGTCTCCTTCACGCAGGTTCCAACATTTTCCCCGCACACTACCCTTCTAAGATTTCCTTTCACCTTCAAGTTAAAGACAACCACCGGAAGTCCGTTGTCCATGGCAAGGGAAATGGCGGTTGAATCCATGACTTTGAGTTGCCGCCTTAGAACTTCAAGGTAACTGATGCTGTCTATCTTTTTTGCATGCTTATCTGCAACCGGATCGGCATCGTAAACCCCATCGACCTTTGTGGCCTTGATAAGCACATCAGCGCGGATCTCCTGGGCTCTGAGCGCTGCCGCTGTATCCGTGGTGAAGTACGGATTTCCGGTGCCTGCGGCAAAGATCACGGTGCGGCCTTTCTCCAAATGCCTGGTTGCCCTCCTTAAGATATACGGTTCAGCCACAGCAGACATCTCAATGGCCGTCTGAACTCTCGTCTGAATCCCCTTCTTTTCCAGGGCGTCCTGAAGGGCAATGCTATTGATAACAGTAGCTAACATTCCAATGTGATCGGCCGAGGTCCGGTCCATTCCGTAAGAAGCGGCCGCTACACCTCTAAAGATGTTGCCACCCCCCACAACCAGGGCAATCTGAATCCCAAGATCGTAAACCGATCTAATCTCCTCAGATAAATAGTTGAGCATCTCAGGGCTTATACCAAAACCTTGGTCGCCCGTTAAGACCTCACCACTGAGTTTAACTAGAACTCTCTTGTACTTGGGTGACGACATGTTGGTCATTGGTCACTAGTCATTTGGCATCCGGCATCGCCAACTTATTCCCCTCCCAGTTGATAGCGGGCAAATCGTCTTACGCTAATGCTCTCACCCATCTTTGAAACCATTTCGTGAATCAGATCTTGTATCGTCATATCGGTGTCCTTGACATATTGTTGCTCCAATAGACATGATTCCCTATAGAACTTCTTCATTTTCCCTTCAACGATCTTATCGATTATCTTCTCCGGTTTTCCCGTCTCAAGTGCCTGGGCCCGATAGATCTCCTCTTCACGCTTTATAATTTCTTCAGGAATATCCTCACTACGGATGCCAAGGGGTCTGGTTGCCGCAATGTGCATTGCCAGATTCTTGACAAGCTCTTTGAATTCATCCGTCTTTGCCACGAAATCGGTCTCGCAGTTCACTTCCACAAGGACACCTATCTTGCCACCAGCATGGATATATGAGTTTATTACACCTTCGGAGGTCTCCCGGCCAGCGCGCTTCAGCGCGGTGGCCAGGCCCTTCTTTCGCAAGAAATCCACGGCCTTTTCCATGTCCCCGCCCGTTTCCTTAAGGGCCTCTTTGCAATCCAAAATGCCGGCATTGGTTCTGGCACGAAGCCCCTTAATCATCTCTGTATTGATCTTTGCCATCACGCCCCCTCTTGCGCCTCATCTGCAGCAACTTCGTCTGTCACCTCAGGTGTTGAGACTTTTTTTCTGATAACCTCAACAACAGGGCCTTGCGCGCCATCAGATATCACAGCCCTTTCCACAGCCTCTCCGGCCACGGTTTCGTCGGCCGCACCCTGCGCCTCAACATCTTTGTCCGCCTCGGCTCTCAGGCGTTCTTCCATTCGCTGACGCCCTTCTATGCACGCATCAGCCATTCTTGAGGTCATAAGCCGAATGGCCCGGATGGCATCGTCGTTGCCAGGAATAATGTAGTCTATTGCGTCCGGATTGCAATTAGTATCCACAATTGCAACCACGGGAATGCCAAGACGTCTTGCTTCACGGACTGCAATGTTTTCGTTCTTGCAATCCACGACAAATACTGCGCCCGGAAGTTTTTTCATGTTGCGGATACCACCCAGGTTGTTGTCGAGCTTGACCCTCTCTTTCTCAAGTTTCAGCATCTCTTTTTTCGGAAAACGATTGATGGTCCCGTCTGCGGTTATCCCCGTAAGGTAGTTAAGCCTGTCAATCCCTTTTTTTATGGTTTCAAAATTTGTGAGCATACCGCCCAGCCATCGTTTGTGCACGTAAAACATCTCACAGCGGTTGGTCTCTTCATAGACAGAATCCCGAGCCTGTTTTTTCGTTCCCACGAAGAGAACCGACTCGCCGTTGGCAACAGTCTTTACAATGAAGTCATAGGCTTTCCTAAACATCCTTACCGTCTGCTGGAGATCAACTATATAGATCCCGTTGCGAGCGCCAAAGATGTAGCGCTTCATTTTGGGATTCCACCGTCTGGTCTGATGGCCAAAATGGACACCCGCCTCCAACAATTCCTTCATGGTGACATAAGACATATCTTCCTCCTTTTTTTGTTGAACCTCCGGCCCTATCTTCCCTCCTCTCCACTTTCAGGCCAGAAGACGTGAAAGCACCGGAAAGAAGGTCCAGGGACGTGCGAAATTTGTAAATTTTTTTATTTAGCACAGAAAAAACCTGTTTACAATACAATTTTTGGGTATGGTTTGTCGTCCTTAGATCTGCTGAAACTTGAACGCCTACCAAGAATTGAACCGGGCAGGAATTGCGCGAAGGACCGAGGAGTTGTTCACTTAGGGGCCCCGGGTGAGGAGTGTTGCTCATGCGCCATTGTTTGTTTTAAGCTGTTCCCTAAGAAGTCAGGGAAAAAGGAGGGTGAGGCCCCTAAGCCTATCAAAAATTAAAGCAAAAAGGAGGCCAATAAAGACTAAATTCCAAAAAGAAAGCTCACCTTCTTCACAAAAAGGTGAGCTCAATTATAAGGTTCTATCAGCCCGGGAGGCTCTCAGGGAATTTCCGGGTACGGCTTGCTGCTAGTTCTTGAAATGATAAAACTTCTTGGGTGTCTTGGTAACAACAAAATCCACGGCTGCGCCCAGGGCAATGCGCACGGCCTTCTCCATAGAGGTCTTGGAGTAACCACCCAGTCCGCCTCCTACGCTTGATCCAACCAGCAATCCCCCCAAACTGGTGTCTCTGGCTTCACCTTCCACGCTGGTGGCAGCCACAATACGGGAAGTACGGGTATCAATGACCCTCAGATCAATGGCAATGTGGGATTTCTTCAGGCCCCCTGCCACAGCTCCAAAGACACGTCCTATTGTCCCTCCCATGCCGCCTCCGATACCGCCGGAAGCAGGCTCAAACTCGGTGATCGCACCGGTTACCAGCAACTCAGCCCCTTCGATTTCACCAATGGCTGCCGCAGTCTCCTGCTTGACCCGTCCTGAAGCTCCAAAATCCTGCTCTGCAAGTATCTCCCCGATCTGTTGCCTTTCAAGAACAATGAACCGGTTCGTGTTAAAAAGGGATGTAGCGAGCATATCACGCATCCCATCGCCAATCTGTACATTCCACCAGCCGTGTAAACGACCGCCTTTTGCAGTCTTGTCCGTAAACTGTGACACGGCAATCCTGGCTTTGGGGCCGTCATAGGCCTCCATCCGGGCCTCATCCATACTGGGGCCCCCTTCACCACTGGTCACCTTGGCTGTGGGCGTCATCTCGCAGCCCCACACGCCGAACAACAAGACCAGCATACTCACGCACGATAGGACTTTCCTTGCCATTCTCCTTCTCCTTTCTAGTATTGTTAACTTTTTGCAATGCGTATCAAAGATATCGGAAAAATTCAAGAAAATTTCCCTTTATCCTTCTTCATGTTTCTGCGGCCCGGCAACTTCCCCCTTCATTATGTCGTTATGCAGCTCAACGGCCATCTCACGGTAAGCGTCAATGGCCTCCCAATACCTCCTGACTCTCTCATCATACTCCTCAATCGTGTCAAAGGCTTTTCTATCAGGAAAACGCACGGAATTCAAATCATCGGTCACTTTTTTCCTGTTTTGTGGACGTGTCGGCATGTTGTGTCAACAAATTGACAAAAAAGGAGAATTGATGAAGTCGTAAAAAGTCGTCACTCCGGTGAAAACCGGAGTCCAGAGCCTTTGTAACTAGCTGAATAAACTGGATTCCGGCTTTCGCCGGAATGACAGAAAGAGGTGTTTTTCGCCTTTCTACGAGACCGTCAGAATTGGAACGTTCTTTTTCGATAATGCGAAATTGATGCCAACAAGGACGGAATTACTGGAATCAGGAAGAAGATTCGCTATCGCAAAAGCCTTGGGACCTTGGAGTAGGCATCGAGATCCAGATGCGCGTTTTTCCCTTGTGACAGGTAGTGGTAACCCGTAGCAGCGATCATTGCCGCATTGTCTGTACAAAACTCGGGCCTCGGAATATGGACCGTGATGCCGGCGCGCAAGGCCTCTTGCCTAATGCGCGCTCGCAATCTGCTGTTTGACGCCACGCCCCCCACAACAGCCAGACATTCACATCTTTTAGTCTCAGCGGCCAAGATCGCCTTTTGAACCAAGACATCAACCACAGCTTCTTGAAATCCGGCTGCAATGTCCTGGAGGCTTGCCGAACTTTCACGTTGTTGTCCCTGCACATAGCGGGCGACAGCAGTCTTTATGCCGCTAAAACTAAAATCAAAACCCGTCTTATCGAGCAATGCCCTGGGAAAGCGTATCCTTTCAGGATTCCCTTGCCGGGACAGTTCATCTATGACCGCCCCTCCCGGATATCCCAGCCCAAGCAACTTTGCCACCTTGTCAAATGCCTCCCCGGCAGCATCGTCTCTGGTCTGACCCATATGTTCAAAACGCGTCGGGCCGACTACGTAGTAAAGGCTCGTGTGCCCTCCGGAAGCCAAAAGCGCCACAAACGGAAAAAGGGGGGGACCAGGTTCCAGATGAACTGCTGTTATGTGGCCCTCCAGATGATTAACCCCGGTCAACGGCAGTCCCCTGGCATAAGCAAAGCCCTTGGCAAAGGATAGGCCGACGAGGAGCGCCCCCACCAAACCGGGACCACAGGTTACAGCAACACCATCAAGGCTGTTTGAATCCAGCCCGGCGAGAGACAGGGCCTCTTTAACCACGGGAACGATCTTCTCTATGTGCTTTCGAGAAGCCAGTTCCGGAACAACGCCGCCATAAGGACGGTGGGTCGCAACCTGTGACCAAACCACATTGGATAAAACGGTATTTCCGTTAGATACGACAGCGGCCGCAGTCTCGTCGCAAGAGGTTTCTATTCCCAGGATTTTCATAATGAATGACGGGCAAAATATCCGCAACAGACCAAAAGATCAAGATAAAAGGGTACCTGTCTGTTTTTCCTTGACAAAAGCCGGAAAAGCTCCGTAAATTGTTCATAGAAACAGCGGCACCCACCTGGTTCAATATTTTCATTACAACCTTCTTCTAGGCCGATTTCATGAAAGGCACACCTGCTAAGGAAACTTGTTCAACAGGAACCGCCCAGGCGGCAGGGCTGACCTCCAAGGCCCTTCAGGTCAACCTGGAAGTAACTGATCGCGCTGTAACCATTGACGCCAGGTACTTGCCTCTCAAAGAGGTCGTGGAGAGGCTACCAGGCCTCCTCCAGCAGACTCAAGCCCTTTTGTGCGAACTGAATCATCCCTTCAAGAACTGGGCCTATGTAGTCCAGGAAATGCGCAATTACGCACTGAGGCACTTTTCCGTCTACTACGAGCATCCCAAAGGGCCTGAAGTCATTGAGATTATCTTAAACGAATGGCTTGATGCCGTCAGCTCATCATCTGACCGGTCAGTCCAGGCTCGAGCCCTGGACAATATCGTCTACTTTGTTGAAAAGATCATAGATGACGGAAGAAATCGCCTCAAGGACTGCATGCCGGTCCTGTCTGAGCTCTTTGAGGGCTTGATGAGTTTGCCTGATGAGCAGTTTTTTCTTTTGTCGAGCGGATACTATCAGGTCAAACGGATAGGGCAAATCGTGTCTCAATTGAAAGAAGATGGATTTGATCACCTCCATTTTAACCCACTTCTTCGCAGGACACTCCAGACAACTTACCAATACTGGCTCACACAGGAAGACCCCGCAGAGTGGTTTGTCACGGACGGCGAAAAGTCTCATCCGGGATTCTCGCGCCAAGGTCTTTTTCCGGACATATCTCATGCGAACCTTTATGAATTCATGGAAAGGCTGAATCAGATCGATCAACAGGCAACTCCAAAGCTCGTGCTAAACGCGCTCCTTGAGCTGCCCTGCTATGTTGATATCGTGAAATCGTATAAGGAACTGCCACACAGGATCGAGCAGGTTGAAACCGACACCCAAGACAGACTCACCAAAACACTCCGGAGCCTATTTAAGATCATAGAAACCAGGGGCCTTTCTTCCATACACGAAGACACACTCGGCCGTCTTAACCGGTGTCTTGCTGCAATCATCCGCACCCACAAGGTTGAAAACGTCGAAGACCTGCTCAGCAGGACCTTTGAAGCCCTAAGACAGAGCATGCGGAAATTTCCCGAGGCAGCCCTTCACGCCCTGGAAAATATTGGGAAAGAGATCTTCAAGAGCAATGATAGCGACATGGTGGATCTGTTTATCCAGCACACCATTGACTCAGGGTTTCAGTGTCCGGAAGTCAAAGGCACTACGACCGAATGGAAAGTGCAGGCAAATCCGGTTCACCTTGCAAACATCAAAGCCTGGCTTCATCTGATTGAAAACGATCCAAAGTGGTGCAAAAAACTGATTTCCGCCCTGATCATCAACCTTAAACTTGCCGGGCTCTATATCAAGGATACGGACCTCTTTCAAAATGAGATTAGTCTATTCCTGAACAGTCATGTCGCCCCTGTTTATAATCTCGCAAAACAGTTGGCCAAACTGTTTCCCGCCTATTTTAATGAAATAAATGCCGAAGGTGAGCTAAGAGATGTCTCAACGGAGATCGATGAGCTCTCAAACCGCGGAGACATCCTGATACATTTTCTTCGAAAGCAGTCTCATGTGGAGAGTAACAACCTCCTCATAGATTTTACTTTGGGAATAATTGACTTTTGGCGCAACAGAGACAAAAGACCCATTGCACCTTATGTCCCTTCTGAGTTCCTTGATGAGATAAAGGAGACGGGAAAACATGTGGATGGGGTGCACAGGCTGGTCACCCGGCTGTTTCAACAAGCAGGGATTCAAGATGCCAGCCAAATCATGGATCTTGACATGGCTTCACTCAGAGAGCATCTGTCTGAAGTCCCTGAAGAGCTGAAAGTCGATAGGCAACGAGTGCTCCTTCTGGTCCGCTTTTTGGAACTCCTTGATCAGAAGTACAACCTGAACCGTTTCGAGACAAACGGTCTTCTCAAGGAGGCGGGTATCAAGGGGCTTCCCAGAACCAGGCGCCTTGAGAAAGCCCTCAGAAACTCTGACTTGATCACTCGCCTGCAAGGCATCCTTGACTATCTGAGATTCCTCAAGCTGACTATCCTATCCCGAAAGCAATTCAGGATTTCAGAAGACATCTACCACAAGCGGCATATTGCTGCTGACATTCCTTCCATGTACGGAACCTACCACGAGAGAAAATTTGATTCCCTGGGATTTGCCTTTCGCCTGGAAAACCTGGCCAATGTCCTTTTTGAGAACCTAATCGGCTCCATCAACCTTAATTTCTTGACCCGAACCACTTTCATTCAGATTGCCGATTGCATGCATCTCCTTGTCCAAGCCATGGAGCTTGATGGCATCGTTGTCAAACCACTGAGGAACTGTCTGAACTTGCTCACTCATGCTATCGAAGTCAGGCGTTTCTCTTTTACCCAGTACCTGGACATTTTCAGGGAGTTTTCCCGGGCCGAGCAGCACATCCTGAATACCCATTACACCAGTATTCACAAGGAAAACCTGGGACGGATTGTACCGCAGCTGGGTCCTGACAAACTTCTTCCGAAATATGGCGTGAAGCAAGGTGAGGAGATCTCTGAAGAGGTCGTAAGCAAGGTTTCAGAGACCTTTTTCCGGGATATTGTGGCAACCACTTTTGGCTTTCAATATCTGGACACCTTTGTCAGTAAAATTATTCATACCCTTTCCCGTCAATCTGAGGAACTTACCGGTGAAAACCTGGATCTCCTGCTGAGCTATGACCCGGGCAAATCTGTGTCGGAAGTTCAAAGGCCCCTGCGCTTGATCAGTGATCCCATCACTCTGGGCAACAAAGGCAATAACCTGGTCAGGCTCGCAGCGCTAAAGATGCCTGTCCCCGAGGGCTTTATCATCACAACAGAGGTTTTCAGGTGTCTTAGAGCTATCAGCGCCTTTGAACAGGCCGAGCAGGACCTTAGGGAAAAGATACTTTTTGAAATAAAACAATTGGAAAAACACTCCAACAGACGGTTCGGTGACCCTGACAATCCCTTGCTTTTGTCGGTTCGCAGCGGATCCGCGATTTCCATGCCCGGCATGATGGATACCTTCCTTAATGTGGGGCTGAATGAGTCCATTGTGGAAGGCCTGATCAAGAAAACTGGCCGGCCTTGGTTTGCCTGGGACAACTACAGGCGCTTCCTCCAGTCGTGGGGCATGTCCTACAACATGGAACGGGACGTATTCGACGCTATCATGAGAGATTACAAGGTCAGATATGCCGTGGACCGAAAAAGGGAATTCACACCCGAACAGATGCGCGAGACGGCCTTGGCCTATCGTCAGACTCTGTCTGCCGCAGGTGTGGTCCTTATCGATGATCCTCATGAACAGCTTTTTCAGGCTATTCGACAGGTCTCTTATTCGTGGAATTCGGATAAGGCCAGGGCATACCGTGATATCATGGGAATCTCCGATGATTGGGGCACTGCAGTGATCGTTCAATGTATGGTATATGGCAACCTGCACCACCAAGCCGGTTCAGGTGTGGTTTTCACGCACAACCCACACGCCTCTCTCGACAAAATCACTCTATGGGGCGACTACACGACAGGAAACCAGGGCGAAGATGTGGTATCCGGTCTCGTGAGGACCGATTCCGTTTCACTGGAGCAAAAAATAGCACAAGGCAGAGACCAAGATCATGCCCTTGAAGAGGTATTCCCGGAAATCTTTGGGGCTTTGCGGGAAGTGTGCAAATCCCTCGTCTATCAGAAGGGATGGAGCGCGCAGGAAATCGAGTTCACCTTTGAAGGACCAACAGCAGACAAACTTTACATTCTGCAATCAAGAGATATGATTGTCAGCCAAGAGAAACGTCAGCCGGCTTTTGTCCCCTCTTCCAAGCTCAAGGGGGACCTCCTGACCAAGGGGGTTGGTGTAAGCGGAGGAGCCCTGAATGGAAGGGCTGTTTTTTCGCTTGATCACATCAGCCATTTCCGCAGCCTGGAACCGGAGACACGACTCATCCTCATTCGTTTTGATACCGTTCCGGACGACATACGAGAGATCTCGGCGGCAGACGGGCTTTTGACGAACAGGGGAGGAGCAACGTCGCACGCGTCCATTGTTGCACATCAACTGGAGAAAACGTGTGTAGTGGGCTGTTCCAATCTCATGGTCTATGAAAAAGCGGGTTATGGCATCGTGAGCGGCCACACCATTCAACGTGGAGACTTTTTGAGCATAGATGGCCGGAATGGCTTCGTTTACAAAGGACAACATGAGATACAGTAGTAATATCGAAATGCCTAAAGTTAGAACAGACCGGGTGGCGGTTGGGGTTGCGCCGCTCGTCTCGGCAATCCCTGCCGCGACAGTGCGCGAGCACGGCGGGGTGGCACGGTTTCGACCCCCAACCGACTGACGACAGACGTACTGTTTTCAAGGCGCAAGCCGCAAACCAGCCGCGCAACCGATCAACGCAGGACAGCACCGTGGACATTTTAGGCATTTTAGATCATTTTAGGCAGTTTAGGCATTTCCATGCAACCAAGTATGGAAAACTAATGACTCTTACCTGCCCCAAAGGACCAGACTTCCTGAACTGAAACAAAATAAGGAGAGATGCCACCATGAACAACAGAGCGCTTGGAATCAACGGCATGGGACGTATTGCCAAACTTTCCATCTGGCAACACATAGGAAGGAAGAGCTTTTCGGAAATTGTGGTAAACATTGGCCGGGCCGTGGGCACAAGCCTCGAGGATGTTGCCCGTTTCATTGAAAAGGACTCCACATACGGCACCTTGCATAACTATATCCATGGTTACAGGGCAGGTCGGGTGATTGACAATCTGGACGAAAAGACGGGCTCAATGTCGATTGACGGCGTCCGAGTTACCATCCTGCGGGAGGTTCGTGATCCCAGGCACATTCCGTGGAAATCCCACGGAGTTGATGTAGTGGTTGAATCAACAGGGCAGTTCACCGATCCAACCCTGCCCCCGGACGCACCGGGAGGCGCCGTGCGGGGTCACTTGGCTGCCGGGGCACGCAAGGTAATTGTGTCAGCCCCATTCAAGATAAAGGACAAGGCCGCCCCTATGCCCGAAGATGCAGTCACCACGGTCTTAGGTATCAATGATAGTGACTTTGAACCGGCCAAACACAGAATCGTATCCAACGCCTCTTGCACCACAAACTGCTTGGCCCACATGTTCAAGTCCCTGTTGGATTATTTCGGTTTTGAAAGGATTCTCACTGCGTCCATGGCGACTGTCCATGCGGTAACGGGTTCCCAGTTGGTCCTGGATCGAGCGCCCAAGGCAGGAGCAGTTGATCTCCGACGCAACCGGAGCGTGTTCAACAACATCATTCTGACCACCACAGGAGCCGCAAAGGCCCTGGCCCTGGTAATCCCGGAGATGAAGAAGATCGGATTTATCGCCGAATCAGTAAGGATTCCAACCAGTACGGGCTCACTGATCATCCTGGTCATAGATATTCAGGATGATTCTGTCTCTGCCCCAATAAATCGGAACCAAATCAATCAGATTTACAAAGACGCTGCCGAGAGGGACAAAAAAGGCTATCTTCAGTTTTCCGACGATCAGAATGTATCTTCAGATATTATCGGCTACCCCTTAGCTGCGGCAGTAATAGAGGGTCAAGAGACTCACACCCGCACGGCCACCATCTCTTTTGACCTGACACGCCTTAAGGGCTATTCACAAGAAGTTGGAGAGCGTCTGGGTCAGAGTATCGTTGACATACCTGTCACAAAGATAGTCGTCTACGGCTGGTACGATAACGAAATGGGCGGATATACCCACATGCTCGCAGATCGGACAGCAACGGTCGCTTCCATGCTGGACTAATGGGGATTGACAGTGCGAGGGACTCTATTGTATAAATCGACATGGTGGGGGCTTCTGGAATATGATTTTTTGAGAATCCGAAGGGATGATGGACCTTTCATCATCCTTTTTTTGGTTTTTTAGGGTGTGAAACGCCGTGGGAAGCTATAACACTATTAAAAACAACCTACTGGGTGTCAATAGAGATATCCGCAGTATTATTCAGACAGCCTTATCCATTGATGGCCTGACCTCTCATCCCTTTAAGGTATGGCAATCAACGACGGATCGCATCGAGAGGCAACTGTCTGAGGAAACGATTCGGGTGGCCCTGGTTGGGTCTATTAAGTCAGGAAAGAGCACCTTGACCAATGCCTTGTTCGGAAGCGATTTTGTCAAGAGGGGCGCAGGAGTTGTAACATCCATAATAACCAGGCTACGACCCGGGCACGATTTGAGAGCCAAACTTGAGTTTAAGACCTGGGATGAAATAAACGCAGAAATAAATCAGGCGCTCATCCTTTTTTCTTCAACAGAGTCGGATACTGTCGGAGGTCATTTTGATATCAACCGCGAGGAAGATCGTCTCCGGTTACAACAGGACCTTGCAAAACTGAACACAGAGCAACTCATCTCCGATGGTGCCCGCGATCCGAATAGCGTGCTCCTGATCGAGTACCTTAAAGGATATGACCGGGTCAAAGGCTTTGTTACCTTTGAACAGGCAACGCACATATTTGAGTCGGATGACTTTTACAAGCAAAAGGATTTTGTTGGCGATGAGTCCTTGGCGGTCTTTTTGAAGGATATCTGCCTGACACTCAAGGCTCCAGAGGGCTTTGGAGAAAACCTTGAAATCGCCGACTGTCAAGGAAGCGACTCGCCCAACCCCCTGCATCTTGCAATGATTCAAGACTACCTCATTCAAACGCATCTCATCGTTTACGTTGTGAGCAGCCGAACAGGTTTGCGGCAAGCAGACATCAAGTTTCTCACCCTGATCAAAAAGATGGGACTGACGAAAAACATCCTGTTTGTCGTAAACACCGACTTCAGCGAGCACGAGACAATAGCCGATCT
>DAOUWN010000152.1 GCA_030667105.1 Deltaproteobacteria bacterium | reverse complement strand
CCAGTCTGCCCCCGTGTCAAGCACCGCCACGACCACGGTACCGCTTCCGGTCTGGGTATCCCAGGCTTCCTGGGCGTCCATGTCGGCATCTGGGGTACCGCTGCTGCCACTTACTAACTGCCCCGTATTGTGTAACCCCCACAATTCGTCAAAAAAGGTGTCATCCGGCGTGGCCGTGGCGTGGCGATAGTAATTGGGTTCCGCATACTCCACATCAGGATCGTCCTGGTAAATCTCCAGGGCCTCCTCTACGGTCATTCCTTTGGGAAGCTTTACGTGCTCCGCGCCGATAGCCTGATAAGTTTTCAGCGTGGAAACACCCCATCGGCCTCGAAAATATTCGGAGGCGGCAGCGCGAACGCGAGGTTTGTACTTTACCAGGAGTTCGCCGGCAACATATCTGCGTATTTGCCGTGCCTGTGTTCCACTGCCTGCAATAGCCCATACAGGGGAGGGGGAAAAACAAATGAACGTGATTATCGAGATCACCAGTTTTCCCATGGACCGTACCTTACCTATTGAATTCTTCTCACGTAATTCGGTTCTGCGTATTCAACTGCTTTGAAATCCTCCAGGCGTTTTGTGATCTCCTCAAGTGAGGAACCGTCTTCAACATCCATGAGATACAAATTCGGCCGGGAGACTACGCGAATGGTTTTAAGGTGCAATTTCCTTTGAATGACCTCGATAGTCTGCTGCCCCGTACCTTCCTTAAATTTTACAATAACTTGTCCGGGAACACACCCTCTGGTCTCCATCCTGGAAGAGCCCGGTTCCCGATCTTGAGCAACGCGAACGTCAGTTGCTTTAACAGATCCTGCGGCGTGCTGTTCCGGTTGTGTGGTGTACCCCGAACAGCAGACCGTAAGAAAAAGGACAATGTTCCAGCAAGTGATGCCTATATACTTCATGCTTCCTCTGTGAAGATCCTTACCCCTTTTCCTGCGTAGTGGCCGTTGACAGTTGTACCGCCGGACAAGGATTCATTGCCCGAAACATTCTGCGGCAATCATATGCAAACATCATGCAAAACCAAGCGGTTGAAGAGTTTGCATTTAATTTTCAAGAGGTTAAGCCCAAATAGGCGCAAGAACAGACCTAGAACATTGGGCACTTATGGTTAACTATTGGGAAAAGAAATGCCACCTTGGAGGAGTACTGTTAACTTTCTATGAGTTCATCACTGCGGGAACCTTTTTTCGAGCGGCGGCAATCTGTTGGTATAGGGAGACGTATTTTCCGGCTGATTCTTCCCAGGAAAAGTCCGCATTCATGCCATTTCTGACCACCCTCTTCCAGGTTCTCCTGTCATGATAGGCATTCAGGGCCGCCTTAATCTGATCCAAAAAGGCCATTGCGTCGTATTCGGTAAACTTAAACCCGGTTCCCTCTCCTGACTTGGGATCAAACTTGCAGATCGTATCATCAAGGCCTCCTGTGGCCCGGACAATGGGCACTGTTCCGTATTTCAAAGCGTAGATCTGCGTTAGCCCGCACGGCTCATAGCGAGACGGCACCAGGAGCATGTCAGAGCCTGCCATGATGCGGTGCGCAAGTGGATCATCAAACCCTATCCTGACCGCCATCCTTCCATGATGCTCTTGCGCCAGTGCCTCCAGTGGCTGCTGATACTTTTTCTCGCCTGCAGCAAGTATCACCAGTCCTGCATCCATCCCGATCACATCTTCTGCGACCTCCAGCAGCAGATCATAGCCTTTCTGCACGGTAAGGCGGGAGATCACCGCAAGCACCGGCCGATCAAGGATGCGCTCATCAAGGCCCATCTCATGAACAAGGGCAGCCTTGCAGGCCCCTTTGCCTTTCATGTTCCCGAGGCTGTATTGAACGCTGATATGCGTATCCATGGCAGGGTCCCATGCGCTGTAGTCTACTCCGTTCAAGATACCATAGAGGTCAACGGATCTATTCCCAAGTATCCCGTCCATGCCCATACCGAATTCAGACGTCTGGATTTCCCGACTGTATCTGGGGCTGACAGCAGTTATTGCATTTGCATATGCAATACCTGCCTTCAAGAGGCTTATCTTTCCCCAGTATTCAACCCCTTCCGAATGGAACTCACTGGGGGGAAGGCCGCAGGCGGAAAGACTGTCAGCAGGAAAGAGCCCCTGATAACCCACGTTGTGAATCGTAAAGACTGAAGCGGCTTGAGAGAAAAAAGGATCTGTCCGACAGATGGTTTTCAGATATGCTGGAATCAGTCCGGTTTGCCAATCGTGACAATGAACCACATCGAAACAAAACCCGGACTCTTTTGCAAAAACCAGGGCAGCGCGGCTGAAATAGGCAAACCGTTCCAGGTTGTCAGGATAATCGCCATCCTGATTTCCGTACAGGTTGGCCCTGTCAAAAAGGTCTTCCCTGTCGAAGAAATAGACAAGGATCCCCTCGCTTGTCCTTGTCTCCAGCACATCGCATGGAAGTGTCTTGTCCCCTAATGGGACTTCAAGCCCCTGAAGGACCTTTTTTATGGAAAAGTTCCCTTCCTTTACCGTCCGATAAAACGGAAGCCCCACCCTCACATCAATGCCCAGCCTTCTGATGGCGCTTGGCAACGAGCCTGCCACATCGGCCAGGCCACCGGTTTTGGCAAATGGGGCAACTTCGGGCGCAAGGAACCAGACTTTCAGAGACTCATCCATGTGATGATCCAGGCATTATGCATTGTCCCTTTCCACAGCCACCAGCAGATCTTCATAGATATCTGGCACAGAATAGATGACCCGGTTCCACGACGGAATCTGCGTGCCATCCCTGTCTTGCATTGCCTGGTCCCAGGCAGTGGAGAGAAAATCCCTGAAGTATCGGACGGTGAGTTCTTCCTGGTGCCTGTCATATACCAGGTCGTTCGACTCGGCATCGTCGCTGTAACTCTTCACAAAGCTCAAGGCCGTGTTGTAATAGGTATGCTGAACCATGTCGATAAAAGCGTTATCAACGGGCATTCAGTGTGATCGCATGTAGTTCAAATAGAACTTAGCGATGTCCACGACCATACGATGGAGGCCATGGCTGGCATCCTCTTCGGAAAGCTCCTGGTGTTTGTGCTCGTAGTTCTTGCAAAGGTCGATCTGGGCAATCTTCTTTGGCGTCAGACGATTATAGACTTCAGATAGAGTACTCACCTCAAGGCCCCAGTCATAGGCCAGGTTTATGGCCCGGGCAAGGCGGGTCAGAAAGCTGAATTCCCCAGCCAGCGGATAACGAAAGGTACGATGATAACGAAAAAACTGTTCCAGCACGGCATGGCGGCGATCGTGCATGATGCTGACAAGAGCCTCGACAAAAGGGGCCACGAAAAGCCGCATGGTTCTTCCCTTCATCTCCATCTCGGTGGGTGAAATGCGGGCATAATAGCCTTTACAAAACTCAAAGTCGTTGTTGGGGTTGGCCGTGGGTTCAATCAGACGGCCGAGAAGCAGACGATCGTAGGTGACGATGTCGCAGTCGTGCAAGGCAATCACATCACAGACTTCGCTCGCAAATAGATATCCCAGCGTAACCCACACGGACTGACCTTTTCCAGGCACTCCAACGGGGATCTTTTGTTCCTGCAGTTTCCTAAAAATCTTGCCGATTCTGGGCCCGTCCACCCAGACCACATTTACTTCACGGTCATCCTTTTTGAGCCTGCAAAAATACTCTTTGGCTTCTCTGAACTGGCCTTCTTCCGTGGCCCCTCCCAGCGCCACCACCACAGAACACAAATAATTCACCTGGTTGATCTGATCAATGATGTTATCCAGGACCTTGGGTACATGTATTTCATCGTAAAGGGAGGGCAGAAGAAGGCTGATGCACATGTGTCTGGAGAATTTCTCTAATTTCCTTTCCAGCCGCGCCAGTTGTTCTTCAGGGTCAAAAAGATCGTAAAACCCGTGAATGGTGGTAATAGAACCTTCCTGATGAAATTCACTCATGACAATTCTCCCGTAAGTACCAGGCCCGGATAAGCCGGAACCAAAAAAAACGAAATTACCACGCGATGTTCTCAAGGCGAACGCCGCAAAACACGAATTTTTCAACTAACGGTCTAATAGAAATATTATTCCTTCGGTTCAGTTTTGTCGGACTTGGCCACTCGGCGATCACTCCGGAAGCACGAGGTAGAAGTCGTTACCGTACTGTATCGCCTCGTAGCCTGCGACCCCACCATGTATATCGACTGCATTTTTTATGAACGTGAGTCCGTGTCCGGTTCCGGGTTTCTTTGAACTGCCAACCCCCCGATACCCCTCATCGAAAATCTTCTCGCGTTCCTCTAAAAGGATATGCGGCCCCGTGCTGAACACGTTATACCTAAGCCCGTCCTTGCCCGGACCGAAATAGTCCCCAACCACCTTTCTTCCGTAAGCTATGTATTTTTTTACCTCGCCCTTGTCGGCAATCACCTCTTGCGTATATTTGAGGGCATTGGAGAAAAGGTTCCCATAGACCTGGGCTATCAGCCCGACATCAACAACTGATAGAGTCCCCTCGTCAGGTGTCCCGCTGTATTCATCGTGTATTGCTATTCCCTTTTCGGCAAACCGGCTGACAAATTGCTCCAACTGCGGCGCTATGACCGTCTTTTTCATGTTGCAGGCCTTGGTGTGCAGCGTAAGGCGGCCTTCGTCAAAATGGCTCTTGCGCAACAGGGTTTCGAGAAAAAGGCTTGTATTTTCGTAGTGCTTTTCAATATTGCTGAACTCTTCCGTGATGCCGTTGTTTACTTCTGTTAACTCCGCCAAAAGCGGTTCTACCTCTGCTCGCTTGACCTGTGATTCTGGGATAGATGTGAGCTCTCTGAGAAGCTCTTCAATTTCTCTGTTTTTCAGGATTTTGCCCCTTAAACGCCTCAGGAAGAGCTTGTAGACCATATTGGGGACGATCACGTTGTGTTCAATATCAGCAACAAGGCCTTTAATGAATCTCACGTGTTCAACATTCTTGCGGAGAAAAAAACGCATATGCATACTGAAACCGATACGATTGGCGTATTTTTCAAAAAAGAATTCCTGGTGCCGATCCAGACCCTTGCAAGGATACACCTCCAATATCCCAATGACATTATTGTCCGTCTTGAAGGGGAGTTGTCCCATCAACTGTTCATTTCCGCGAATAGGTAGCACCATGGAGCGATTCATGCAGTAAGGGCGCTCAGCCGCTTTGATCTCACGCGGGGGCGGAGCCCCGAGATCCTCCTGGCTCCCCTCAGAGCTTGCAACAAGAGCCAGGCGATTTTCGTTTGGATCAATGACATAGAGCCGGGCGTTGAGCTTAAAAAAAGACCTGGGTATGGCCACTGACACCTGGTATACATCCTCAATGCTCTCAAACTCCTGGGCCAGATCAAAAAAGGTCTTCAGGGCATTACTCTCAACGCGAGTGAAGCCGTACTTCGTGTAGTCAGTCTTCTTTTCATCGACCCTTTTCTTAATATGCTCTAAAATCGCCATCGGTTGCAATGCCTAACCCGGATGAACCGGAATTGAGGAAGATGATTGAGGAATTCAGGAACCTGCCTCGCCGGCAGCTCGCCGGCAGGCGGGTTGGTGGGATTTCATCTAATCCCTCAATTTGTCCATATAGCTCATAACGCCCCAAAATGTCAAATGAAACCCACAGGTTCTCCGTAACAAGTCTAAGGGCTCGCTCAAAAATAACTTCACATTTTGATGCGCCGATCCATCCCGCCTGGCTGCGTTGCTCGTCGGTTACGTAGCTTGCTATTCGCCCTCCTCGCGCCTTGCCATGCGTGCGCCTCGACTCCTGAAAATGTAAATTTATTTCTTCGCGAACCCTAAGCCCTCAATAGCCTGAAGCTGAAAAGACCCCGCCATTTTTATCCTTTACATCGTCGCAACATTTCGCTATTGCGCATTCGAGTCTTCGATAATCTGGAGGGCGAAGGTTTTCTCTGCGAGGCGATGTTTTTGTTGTT
>DAOUWN010000062.1 GCA_030667105.1 Deltaproteobacteria bacterium | reverse complement strand
GGTTACTTCCTTTTTTAAATTCAACATTCAACATTTAGAATTCAAAATTGTGTCTGAACGGCCTTTTCGTTCAGACACTAGCTAAGGTTGCAGTTGTTGATTTCCATTTTAAGCGAAGACAAGTTTTGCAGGCACTCAAGGCCCTATTGCCCGGCAGTTCTCCTCCTTTCCTTCTTACTTCATCTCCTCGTTCCACCCAGCATGGTCCGCCCCGACTGAGACCGAGGCGGACCGTCTTCTGGGCGGAGTTTCGGAAACCGTAGAGGTACGCGGGCAGATACTGCCGGACCGTAGATCTGATCAGGCTTCCCATAGGCAGGATAGTGGTGTCATGAGATGTTGCTGTCAATTCTCATGCCATAAAAGAGGAAGAAGAACTGAAAGTAAGGAGGACTGAAATGAGGGACTTTAAATTGGTATTGTGCTTGTTTGCATTGATTTTTGCCTCTATTCCTGCGGCACAGGCGGAGGAAAAACAGACTCAAAAGCAAGTAGTGGAAATAGAAAACATGGTCGTTACCGCTACAATGACAGAGAAAGAGATAGAAAAGGCCCCGGGTTCTATTGAAGTGATAACCTCACAAGAAATAGAAGAAATGGATGCCCAAACCGTAGCAGACGCGTTGGAAACGGCCACAGGTCTTATCGTTGCAGATGAGACGGGAAGAATAAAGACACCCAGTATACGAGGTACAGGAAACAAACATACACTTGTTCTAATTGATGGAAGAAGATTCTCTATGGGTTACAAGGATTTTCTTGATATAAACCAGATTTCCGTAGATATGATAGATCGTATTGAGGTGGTCAGAGGCCCAACTTCCGCCCTATACGGAAGCGATGCCATCGGGGGTGTTGTCAATATCATCACGAAGAAACCGCCCCACGAGTTGGCAGTTGGGGCCACGTACCAATACGGCATAAGTAAACATAATGAAGGAGAGGAGCACATTGGCAGGGCTTATCTAGGGGATTCTTTCGGACGTTTTGGATTTCTCCTTGCAGGCGGATACCAAAATAAAGACGGATGGAATTTGGATGGGGTCCTGCCTGATGACGGAGACCACGAAGAGTTGGGGTCGGCAGCCGGACGTTTCTCTTTTGACTTTAATGATAATCACAGTCTTTTGGCAGGGTTTGAATACAGCGATATGGATAGAGAAGGAATGCGATTCTATCAAAACCTTGACAGGGAAAGAGACGCTAAAGACAAAAGGCAAAGCTATTTCCTGCAATATGATGCAAGGCCGAATCCTCTTTATAACCTCATGCTCAGGGCCTACTATTCTGAATATGAAAATGACATTGAGTTTTCGCCAACAGCCCAGGTCACCGGAGAGGAAGACGCAAAGCGTAAACTGAATCAGATAGAGGGCCGGTTTACAGGGGCATTTTTCGATAAGCATATTATCACTGTGGGCTCTGAATTTAGAGAAGAAAGCAGGGAGGATGAAACCGGTCGGGATGATGATGTAGATAATTTCAGTGTTTACCTCCAGGATGAATACCAGGTATTTGATCCATTATACCTGGTTCTGGGAGTGAGGTTCGATGAACATTCCGAATTTGGTTCTGAATGGACACCACGTGTTTCTATGATTTACAGCATTTTTAATAATCTTAGACTGAAAGGGTCCTATGGCCGTGGTTTTCGCGCGCCGACCATATCCGAGCTTTTTGTCACTTCCTACAGAAAGAGAGGAAAGTGGGTATATGAACCTAACAGTGATTTGGATCCCGAGAAATCGGAGAGCTATGAAGTAGGCATCGAAGGCGAATACAAGAAATTCTGGGGAAGAATTACCGCCTTTAGAAACGAAATAGAAGACCTTATCGAAGCGGTCTATTATGAATCAACAGGTACGGGAAACCAAAGGAAAGACTATTACAAGTATCAAAATATCTCTGAAGCTACTATGGAAGGCCTGGAGTTGGAATGTGGTTTCAAACTCCCATTGGGCTTTGGTATATCAGGAAATCTAACCTACCTGGAAACGGAGGACAAGGAAACCGGCAAGGATTTGGAAGGACAGCCGGATTACAAGGGATATCTGAAATTGGGTTATAGCCATCTGGAATTTGGACTGCGGGCCAATGTCAGAATGAACTATATCGGAGAGCGTTACTATGCCAGCGGGACAGAGAATGGCTACACCCTTTACAATTGTTACTTTTCCAAGGAATTGTTCCAGCGTTATACGCTGTTTGCAGGTGTTAATAATATATTTAACAAAAAGGTGGAGATGGACAATGTCGTATATGTAGAACCGACTTTCTTTTATACTGGTATTACCATACGCTATTAATTGACTCAACGGATACTATATAAAACATGGGTTGATCGGTTCAAGGTTCAAGGTTCACGGTTGGAGAGCCCTAGCTGTCTGATATCAAAAGGATGATGCCTCAATAGAGACGGCGGGCATGTTTCACTCAATGGATTCCCGCCTTCGCCGGAATCCATTGGATAGTCGCAAAATATGATTTGCCCGGATTTGTTGAGAAGTTACCTTTGAACCTGGAACCCTGAACCTGGAACCGCTCACTTTAGTTAACAGGAGATTTTATATGGCCCAAAAGATGGCAAGATATTTTATCATTGCCGCATTATTTTTTTTCTTAGTCGGGTGTATAGAGGGAATAATGTTTCCAACAAAACTTCGTTTCCAGTGGTTCTATGCCACCTTAATGCATATTCCACCAGAGCACCTGAAACTCTTTTTCGGAGATTTTGTCAAAAGGATTCATACACATATTAATCTGATCGGATGGGTGAGCTCTGCACTTATGGGGATTTTGTATTATCTCGTTCCCCAGATACAAGGGAATGAAAGATACAGTGTGTGGGTATGTTATACCAATTTTTGGTGTCATATTGCAGGAATTGTTCTCTTTTGTGTAGGTTTTCATCTTATAGGATCGTTCGGGCTTGCATCCGGTTTTGCCCACGGGACTCCTGAGTTCAGAAAAGTTGTCGAACCATTCAAACCCGTTGTGCTTGCCGGCGGGGCTTTGATTCTTATGTCCGCCCTCTTTTTTTCATACAACATGTTCAGAACCCTTTTGGGGTCGAAAGGAAATCAAAACTATGGATAAAATTATCAGACAAACAGATTTGAAAAGACCTGCTTTCATGTGCGCAATCGGCCTTATAGCGCTCTTGTTGTTTTCCGGATGGGCTGAGGCAAAATGCGCACAACCACCGGAAAAGATTAAGGCTATTATCATTGGCGATCGGGTGGTGGACATTGCTTACAACCTGGGTGTTGTTCCGGAAGCAATGGTCGTACGCTGTGCCATGTGGCCACTTTGCAACAACAAACTCAAAGCCATGATCCAGTCGCTCGGCTGTCCCAACTGCGTGACTCTAAAAAGAAAAACCATCGTGCCTCAAACCGCGGAAAAACTCGGCATCAAGCGAATCATTATTGAAAAGCATTCGAACTACTGTCTGTATAAACCAGAGGTCAAGCCGGAGGATGTCGTCCCTTTGCTGGCCGGCAAGGGACTGACCATCGAATATGTCGATTTTTCAGAAGGACTTGAGTCGGCCATCCGCCAGACCGCAAAGCTGGTGGGACGCGAGTCCAAGGCCGATGCCCTGATCGAGGACTACAACAAGGCCCTGGTCAAGGCGAAAGCTGCTTTGCCCGAAACAAAGCCGGCGAAAAAAGTGCTGATTATTTCCGGTGTGTACCAACCTCAGACCGGCAAGACCTTTCTCAGGATCGAGATGCCAGGGGGGTATTCCGACCGCTTCTTGCTCGACCCTCTCGGATGCATCAACGTAGGCGACGCCGTAAAGACCCCAAAGACCGAGGTCGACAAGGGCCACTTCATTATCAGAAAGCTCGACGGTCTGATCAAGGCCAAGCCTGACGTCATTATCATGACAGGGGACGCCTTTGCCGTGCAAAAAGTCCTCTCTGTTCAGGCCAAGAGCAATCCGGCTCTGGCCATGGTGCCTGCCATCAGGAATCAGGCCATCTACAGTCTGCCTTTCTACGTGGATTCGAGTGTAATCGAGTACCCCGCCATTTTGCGGCAGTGGACGGTGGCCCTGGCTGACTGAGATGGACAAGAACTCCGCCCTCTCTTTTTTGATTGAATCCTGTTTCGGCAAAGTCGATGACCGCGTCCGTCACGACATGGAGAAGATCACCCATTTCCACGCCAGGAAAAAAAGAGAGTTTCTCTTTCATGAAGGAGAAGAAGGCAAGTTCGGCTACTTTCTTGCCTCCGGCAGTATCAAGCTTTTTAGGGCGAACATGGAAGGCAGGGAGGTGGCAATCAAGTTTGTCCGCCCCGGGGAATTCTTTGGATGGCTCGTATTACTCATGGAAGGGCGGTATCCTGTTAGCGCCATCTGTTTGGAACGTGTCGAAACACTGGCTGTTGATATCAATGGAGTCTGCGGCATGCTCCGCGATCGCCCTGATTTTACAATACGCATGTTCCAATATATTGCCAGACGGCAAAAGGTCTATTTGAACAGTATCAAAGACTTGGCTATTTGCTGCCCCAGAGAGCGTCTCCTTAATTATTTAAATTACCTTGCAGGACAAGAACATTCTCGATCCTTCAAATTCCCGGTACCCAAGGGCGAAATCGCTCTTTTGCTCGGAATCACCCCGGAGACATTCTCCCGCATGCTTCGAAAATTAGTTGACGAGAATATTATCACCATCAAAGGTAAAGAGATCCACCTTCTCAGACAATGGGATAATTTCCGCGATTCCGGCAAATTTATCAATAATTGCGGATTTGGCCTTGATACCGGAATTCACAGATTTGGTGCCAGTGTCACCGGCAGATGAAACAATCCCTTGCCTGTGCTGTAATGTTTTAATCCTTATTTTAGTGGATGTCTTTCTTTAACTCAACAAGGGGCACATATCACCTCACGAACATTCTGTTTCAATCCTTAACATCGACGACAGCACCCGGCGCGATCTGGAGAATATTAGCTATTCCCACGCCAAGGGCACCGCTTCATCCATAGTCCCCTCTGCCTCCCTCCTAATGTTATCGTAACTGCATCTATTTTGCTAAATAAGTCGTTTTCTTGATTTCAATCAAGGAAATGTATTGTGTTTTGTTATATCCAGTTGATTGGAAATGTGGACGAATGGATAATTGCACCTTGAACGGCCCCGGAAGTGGGCATTTAAGGTGATGATTATGTCTGAGCAAGATCTCTTTGAGATTGAAAAGCTTACAGCATTTGACTGGAACGATTACGCAAACAAAGAGTAGTGGCTGCAAGGAACAAGACTATCTGATGCAAAGGAAGGTGGCCTTCATGCTTTTTGCACCGCGGCACAATACTGTCAAGGTCGGATTGTCGATCTTAGTAATTCTGTTGGCAACTGTGCATGCGCCACCTGCTTATGCTGAACAGAATTCGTGCATTTGCTGTCACGAGAAGCAAAATCCGGGCCTTGTAGCTGATTGGAAGCGGTCGAAGATGTACAGTAAGGGCCTTGACTGCGATACCTGTCATGGTGATGCCCACACGAAATCCGATGATTCTGCCATGGCCAAAAGACCGAGCATCTCGACATGCGAAAGGTGTCATGACAGCCAGGCAAAGCAGTTCCGGGAGGGAAAACACGCATTGTGCGAGGTGGCATTGACCACAGGCAACATGGCGAAAAAGTTGTGGAAAAAGGCGCCGGATATCGTGGAAAAATCCTGTGCCGTATGCCACCTCACGATGGGGGAAAAGGGCGGACAGTGTGATGCCTGCCATACCAGGCACAGGTTTTCTCCGGATGAAGCAAAAAGGCCTGAGGCGTGTCTTCCGTGTCATGTGGACAATCATCCACAATATGAATCTTACTATAACTCCAAACACGGGGCTATCTACCGGGCAGAGGGGCTCACAGGAAGAAGTCCGACCTGTGCGACCTGTCATATGAATAATGGAAATCACAAGGTATTAACATCGTGGGGCTTTTTTGGTGTCCGCAAGGAAGAACCTGATGAAAGACATGCAGAGTGTCAGCAAGGAGTAATTGACTATCTTTCAACACTCGGTCCGATTCTGGCGCCCAACAGCCACAGGACGACCCTGGCCGAGTGGCAGGATCTGAGAAACGATATGCTCGATATATGTTCCGGCTGCCATGCCAGATCATTTTGCCAAGCGGAACTTGATAAGTGTGATCAGGTGCTCAAGAAGGCGAATTGCATTGCAAATAATATTGCGATGACGGCCAAGAAACTGCTGGAAAGCGGTGAGATAAACGAAGAGGATTTGTTCTGGCTCTATAGAAACGAAGTCCATGCCCAGAGAATGGGTCTCTATATCAATGCGTTTCACCAGTATCCGGAGGGAGTATTGAAAAAATGGCTGCACCTTCAGCAAGTCCTGCGTGATGTAAGCAAAAAAAAAGTGGATAGGTAGAAGGCTGAAGGCTGAAGGTTAAACGGATAAGTAATAAGAGGACTAATCATGAGTGCACAACGCTTGGAAGGAATTCTCTCGTCAGAAGAATCTGCTTTTAGGACCATGCAGGGGCACTGGGTCCTGGCAAGGATGGGCAAAAAGGTACTTCGTCCCGGAGGTGTTGAGCTGACCGGACGGATGGTGGAGTTTCTGGCAATAGGCCATGGAGATGAAGTGGTGGAGTTTGCCCCGGGCCTTGGGGTCACGGCAAGGCTTACATTGGCCCGCAATCCGCTTTCCTATGCTGCCGTGGAAAGAGATGATAAGGCAGCCCTTGTCGTACGTTCCTACTTAACAGGATCAGGGCAAAGGTGTCTGGAAGGGACAGCCAAAGACACAGGACTTCCCGCAGGCTCAGCCACAGTGGTTTACGGCGAAGCCATGCTCACCATGCACATGGACAGGCACAAACGACAAATCATAGGCGAAGCATACAGATTGCTGAAGCAAGCGGGAAGATACGGTATCCACGAAATGTGCCTGTTCCCCGACGATATAGAACAAAGCGTCAGGCAGGAAATCCAAAAGGCCCTCTCAAAGGCGATACATATTAGTGCAAATCCGATAACAGTCCCTGAATGGCGCGATCTGCTGGGATCGGAAGGATTTGCAACAAAAGTGGTGGCAACGGCCCCTATGGCCTTGCTGACACCGAAACGTCTCGTCCAGGATGAAGGGCTTTGCGGGGCGCTGCGCTTTGTATGCAATGTCATGAAGAACGCGGAGGCCCGCAAACGGATATCCGCCATGAGAGGTGTATTCAGCAGGTATGGCCAACATCTGGCGGCCATAGTTATGGTGGGGATAAAGAAGTGAACCACAAAAAGACATTTGTCGATTTGTAAGCGTTCAAAGGTTCAAGGTTCAGAGGTTCAGAGGTTAGGGTTCAGGGTTCACCGAAAATCTGAAAATACTTGCCAGCCTACAAGCAAGGCCAACGAAAGAAAAGTAACCCTGAACGGTAAACCCGTGAACGGTTACATCGATTTATATGAAATAACTCAAAGGTGACCACTATGACGAAACACGCTTTTTTGATCATGATTTCCATTGGTTTTTTGGTTCTTATTAACTTGCCGGCTATTGCATTAGCAGAGGATAACGCTGAGACAACGGATAAGGTCATTGAGATAGAACCCGTATATGTCATTACAGCCACCAAGACAGAAAAAAATGTGGAAGGGGTGGCTGCATCAGTTGACGTAATTACTTCGGTGGAGATAGAAAGAATGGGCGCCACTACACTAAAGGACGTCATTGAAAAGACACCGGGACTAACCATGCAATATGCGCGTTTTCCCCATCCCAGCTCAAAATCTAAGAGCGCTATATCGATCAGGGGTCTGGGGCCAAATGGGACACTTATTCTACTAAACGGAAAGAGGCTTGCCGGTGAGAGCGAAAGACCCTATGAGATGGACAGGATTCCAGTGGACTTCATAGAGAGGATTGAGATCGTCAAAGGCTCTATGAGCACTCTTTACGGTTCGGATGCTCTTGGTGGGGTCATCAATATTATCACAAAGAAACCAAAGGAAGGAATCCATGGCAGTATCGATTTGCGAGGAGGAATGAACGACTACAGCGAAGGAGAAACATATACATCAGGCTTCAGCCTGATGGGAAAAGCCGATAAATTGGGATATACTCTTTTTGCTAACTATAACAATGCGAACCCGTATACTGAAACAGAATCATATAACTCAAAGGCGTTAAATCCGAACAACAATCAGCCAATACCAACAGATGATCCGCACGGTCAAACCGGAGTTGTTGATGTAACTTACAGGGACGATGCAGAAGTGCTGAATACCGGCGCATCTCTGGAGTATGACTTCACTGATGCATTCAAGGCGGCAATAGACTTTTACTATTTCGAGGAAGACAGGAAAGGTACTTATCGAGGCGCGTCCAAGAAGCCGAGACCGGGACAGATGCCTCCTGCCGCCTTGATCATGGACACGCCGGTAAAATCCGTGGACGACAACAAGAGGTATGGTTACGGCGCGGATATCAAATATCTGGCCACAGACGAAATGATGATAAAGCTTAGGGCCTACAGGTCTGAGTATGAAAAACGCAATCGCACAAACGCCCTTAATTTCAAGGCGCCGGTCAACAAAAAATTCAGCGCTGATGTCAATTTTACAGGATACGAAGCAGAGACGATCTATTCCATACATAAAGATCACGTCCTTGTGGGAGGAGGCGAATACAGGGAAGAATCGAGAGACTCCTGTGTTATAAATCCTGATCCTGCGAGCACAAAGTTTATTAACAAGACAGTCCGTTACAAATCCCTCTATCTGCAGGATGAATGGCAAATTTCTGAGACACTGAATCCCGGGTTGAGCGGTTCAACGTTCACGGTTCCCGGTTGAAAAGCCTTAACTGGCTGTTAACAAAAGGATAACGCGTCAATAGGGGCGAATGTTATGTTTCACCCATTGGGTGAAAGATGTTAATCTG
>DAOUWN010000008.1 GCA_030667105.1 Deltaproteobacteria bacterium | reverse complement strand
GAACCGGTCGTATTGGAGGGACTGTTCAGAATCAGAAGCTTCGTACGGGCTGTAATGACATCATCAAGGGCTACAGGGGACAGTTTAAAATCATTGGCCTCTCCTGTTTCCACAATCACAGGTTCTGCACCGGCAAGAACTACGATGGGCGGATAAGAGACCCAGTAAGGACTGGGAATGACCACCTCGTCGCCCGGGTCTAAGATAGCCTGGGCCAGGTTATAGAGCACGTGTTTGCCTCCGCACGAAACCATGACCGAATCACGCTCATAGGTCAGGTGGTTGTCCTCCCTGAATTTATCTATGATCGCGTCTTTGAGCTCAGGCATGCCCCCTGCCGCAGTGTACCGTGTGAAGCCCTCCTCCATTGCACGCACGGCCGCCTGCCTAATGTGCTTGGGTGTATCGAAATCCGGCTCTCCAACACCAAAGCTGATCACATCCACGCCTTGCTGTCGCATGGACACTGCCTTGGCATTTATGGCCAGGGTCGGAGATGGCTTGATGACGCTGATTCGCTTGGACATGAGCATAATGACCTCCCTAGTGCAGTGTCTTAAAAGTTCAGTGCACGATTTTGGCAATTCAGTACTTGAAGGAACTAGTGTTGCACTATTTGGCTTTTCGCTTGACCGAAGGTACAAGCCTCGTTATAAATTAAATTTATAGCCGGTTTTCGAATAGCGAACAGCTATAGTGTATCTACCAAACTTTGACCCAAATGGCAATTCCCTTTGAAAAAGAAAATACGGTCAATATATTTCGATCTTAAGTCAAGAACCGCCCGCATCACCAGCGCAGGAAAATGGATATTCTATTACGTCCTGATAGGACTTATCGCCGGTCTGGGCTCCATTGCCTTTCATTATCTCTGCCAGCTGGGTTCACACGTCTTCATGGATCAGATCGCCGGTTACCGGCCTCCCATTCCCGCCGGAGAGGGACACCTCTTTGCGCCGTCACAAACCCCCTTTAATCGCTGGATGCTTTTTTTTCTCCCTGCCTTAGGAGGGCTCATAAGCGGATGGCTTGTCTACACCTTTGCGCCTGAAGCAGCGGGCCACGGGACAGATGCGGCTATTGATTCCTATCACAATAAGGGAGGGTTTGTCCGCGGAAGGATACCATTTATCAAGACTATCGCCTCTGCGGTCACCATAACCTCCGGGGGTTCCGGAGGTCGGGAGGGGCCGATCGCCCAAATCGGGGCTGGTTTTGGCTCATATCTTGCCACAAGGCTGAAGCTCTCTGACCGAGATCGTCGCATCATGCTTGCTGCAGGCCTTGGAGCCGGCGTGGGAAGCATCTTTCGTGCCCCCCTGGCAGGGGCGCTCTTTGCTGCCGAGGTTCTCTACCGGAACCCTGAATTTGAAAGCGAGGTGATCATCCCTGCAGGCATTTCTTCAGTCGTTGCTTACTGTCTCTTCTGTCTCGTGTGTGGATGGGGCTCTCTGTTTGAGTCTCAAGATTTTGTCTTTCAAAATCCATTGGAACTGGGCCCGTACATTGTGCTTGCATTCATCTTGGTGGGAGGTGGAATCCTATACATTAAATCGTTTTACGGCGTGCATCGCATCGCTAAGGCGCTGAAAATTCCAAATCACATCAAACCTGCCATCGGCGGGCTATGCACCGGTGCCATCGGCTTTTTTCTCCCTCAGACCTTGTCCTTTGGCTACGGCTTTGCCCAAATGGCGCTAAACAACGAGATCCCCACGCTCCTCCTTCTTGGCCTGGCGTTCGGAAAGATAATGACGACTTCTTTTTCCATCGGCTCCGGGGGCAGCGGCGGCGTATTTGGCCCTTCTATCGTCATTGGCGGCGCCTTTGGAGGGGCTGTCGGCAGGATCTTTCATGCCATCATTCCGGGCATCGTGACGGAGCCTGGCGCCTTTGTGGTAGTTGGCATGGCAGGGTTCTTTGCAGCCGTATCCAATGCACCAATTTCGACCATTATCTTTGTCAGCGAGATGACCAATTCATATCACCTGCTCCTACCTAGCCTGCTGGTCTGCTCGCTCGTCTACTTGCTTTCGCGAAAATGGACGATCTATGTGCAACAGGTGCCAAGCAGGTTGGACTCCAGTGCGCACCGCGGTGACTTCTTCGTGGACGTGCTTGGCACAATTAGGGTAAAAGAGCTTCTCCACCAGGTGAGAAAAGTGAAGCTGGTCCCCGAAGACATGCCGCTGGTCGCCTTTAGAAAAATGTTCTCTTCAACAGATCAGCACTACTTCCCAGTCGTGAATCAAGCAAACCGGCTGATCGGCATATTTTCTATTAACGACATTCGAGAAATCATATTTGATCAGGAAATTGGAGATCTTGTGGTCATGAAGGATATCGCCAACCCGGATATCATCGTGACAACACCGTCTGATGACCTCAATGAAGTGCTCAAGAAATTCACGATTCGCAATCTTCACAGGCTCCCTGTTGTCAAGGATGAAGACCACACGATTCTGCTGGGCATGTTGGATCGTATGGAGGTGATTAAGCATTATAATATGAAGGTCGAGGAAATCAAATCGAGCCACCAAAAAATAGACATTGAATCAGATCGTGAGATCAGCCTGCTAAAGAACATACCTGTGCGGGAGGCCATGAAGCGAGACATCGATACTATCAGGGCAGACATGCCACTGAAAGACCTGAGGGAACTCATTTATCATAGCAAGCACAACAGCTTTTCTGTGGTAGACGCACTTGGCCGGTTGATCGGTATCCTTTCTTTGTCGGACTGCCAGAAGGCCTTTAATGCAGATGAGGAAAAAACATTGACGGCGCAAGACATTGCAACCTGCGACTTGGTCACTGTAACCGAAGATGATAGCCTGTTTATGGCCCTTACCAGAATTGTCCAGGGGGATTTTTCCGTGCTCCCTGTGGTGGGCAGTCGCAACCCCAAAAGCCTTCTTGGCATAATCAGCCGAAGGGATATCATGTCTGCCTATGATGATATCTTCATAAAAAAAATCGTCAGGCAAAAGGCATAAGATCGCTGCGCGATCTTATACACCGCAGCTACGCTGCCTCAGAAAGGGATGGTCCGTATTTAACTTCCCTTAGGAACAAACCATGAGGAGGCGCCGTCATCCCAGCCTGTTTGCGGTCTTTTGACATTAAGATATTCTCAAACTCCTCTTGCGAGACCCTCCCCGTCCCCACGTCCACTAAGGTGCCCACGATGTTGCGCACCATGCAGCGCAAGAATCCGTCAGCCTCAATGCTGAAAACCAGGTGACCATCCGCTTCGTTTGCCGTCAAGCTCACATCCATAACAGTGCGAACCGCATGGAACCTTGGGCTACCAGTCGCTTGAAAGGCTGAGAAGTCGTGCTTGCCCTTCAGGCGAGACATGGCTTTTCTCATAGTATTGAGGTTTAGGCTTTTTTTGACATGCCAGGCATACTGCCGAAAAAGGGCCGCAGGGATAGGTCTATTCCAGATGTAATAGTCGTAGGCCTTGCTCCAGGCATCGTATCGAGCATGGAACGAACGAGCAACTACTTGGCAGTCTTTGATCACGATATCTCCGGGCAGAAGGCCATTCAGGCCTTTGATGAAGATCTCAGGGGTCAGTCTTGTGTCAACGAAGAAGTGGGCGACCTGGTTCAGGGCATGCACTCCGGCATCTGTGCGCCCGGATCCGATGACTGTCACCAAACGGCCGGTCATTGTTTCCAGGGCAGCCTCAATGGTTCCCTGAACCGTGGGGACATCCTTCTGGCGCTGCCAGCCATGATAGGTCGTGCCGTCGTATTCGATAATGAGCTTGAAGTTCTGCATGCAGCGACTTTAGCTCACTGCTCTATAGAGGAAACGGAACATGATCCAAACCCGCTGTTTCAGGGAATCCTAGCATTATATTCATGTTCTGCACCGCCTGGCCGGAGGCCCCTTTTACGAGGTTGTCTATAGCTGACACAATGATCAATCGTCTCGTGTGCTGGGCCACCTTGAACCCGATGTCGCAGTAGTTCGTCCCTCTCACGTGCGTGGTGTTCGGAAATCCGCCAGGTGGACAAAGGCGGACAAAAGGCTTGTTTCCATAAAATGAATCAAGGCGTAATGCGACGTCTTCGGTAGACACAGGCTTTTTCAGGCCTATATAAATCGTGGTTAGCATCCCACGCGTCATAGGGACCAAGTGAGGTGTGAAGGTGATGCGGACAGCACGTCCGGAAAAAAGGCTCAATACCTCGTCCATTTCCGGGTTGTGGCGATGTTCGGCTACTTTGTACGCCTTAAAGCCCTCATTGACTTCACAAAAAAGGGAGGCAAGACTCACCGACCGTCCCGCGCCACTTGTACCCGACTTGGAATCCGCGACAATGTTGTGCAAGTCCACAAAAGGCGCCTTCACCAGAGGAAGCAAAGGAAGAAGGACGCTGGTGGGATAACAACCGGGGTTTCCCACAAGTGAAGCTTTCCGAATACCATCACCGTAGATCTCGGCAAGCCCGTACACAGCCGACTTAAGCAAGTCCTTTGCCTGATGAGGTTCATACCATGCCTCATAAATCGCAGGGTCCTTAAACCTGAAATCTGCGCTAAGATCAATGACCTTCTTGCCTTGATCGATGAGACCTGGCACGATACCCATTGATGCTTTGTGAGGCAGCGCGGTAAAGATCACGTCTGCCTCTTGAGACACAGCATTTTCAGAGAAAGCCTGGCACCTCAAATTCACAATTCCAGCCATGGCCGGATATATATCCGAAAAAAGAGCGCCCGCATACTGGCGAGAAGTAATCATGGTCAACTCTGAAAGAGGATGACCTGACAAAATCCTTACTAGCTCAGCCCCAGCATAGCCGGTTGCCCCGATAACTGCTGTCCTGACAGGCATGTTACCCCTCCGAAAGACCTGGTGTGTTTACACCCTGATTCCTTGACACGTCTGCTCTGGATCAAAGATCAAAATCGCAGCCATGTCAAACTAAAACATGATTTTGAACGTACCAGACAAAGGAAGCGACGTCTAGGAAGCCTGTCTGAGGGGAATGAGAAGGCATGAAGGGAGAAAAAACGACCGGGAAAGAAAAACAATGACTGAACACGAGTCTCTCTTGGGCTACCTGCCGCTGAAGCGGTATGTAATCCTTCCTCGCGACAGGTCATATGGTGAAAGCTCAACGGTGACCGTGTCCCCTGGCAGGATCTTTATTGAATATTTCCGCATCTTTCCACAAGGATGCGCAAGTATCTGATGTTCGTTTTCCAGTTCCACCCTGTAGGTGCCGTGGGACATGTCCTGAATGACTTTGCCGCGCACTTCAATTGCTTCTTCTTTGGCCACAATCAATTCACCTCCTTTTGCCGGGCATAGCCATAATGCTGGAAAACTCCCGCTATTTAAAGCGGCTGCGCAATTCCTCAATACATGGACCTAACGTTTTGAATACTGGAAGTGGGCCCTAGCCCCTTTTTGACCGTATTTCTTCCTTTCTTTGATCCTGGAATCGCGGGTCACAAAGCCTGCCTTCTTCAGGACCAGCCTGAATTCCGGTTTGACCTGAAGCAAAGCCTTGGTGATGCCGTGCCGAATAGCAGCAGCCTGTCCGGACATACCACCACCAGAGACATTGACGTTCACGTCAAAGCTCCCGTATGTATCAGTCAGCACAAGAGGCTGCTCCACGATCATCTTGGCGGTCTCCCTGCCGAAATAATCATCAATCAGCCGCCTGTTAATCGTTATGGTCCCGGTTCCAGGTTTAAGCCATGTTCTGGCTATGGCGGTTTTGCGTTTTCCCGTTCCGTAATAGGATTCGGCCATGAATGACTCCTACACCTTAAATCTGTATTTGTTCCGGTTGCTGCGCCGTATGCGGATGGTCCGAGCCGGCGTAAACTTTCAGCTTTCTCAACATCCGGCGCCCAAGTCTGTTTTTGGGAAGCATCCCACGAACCGCGTAGACGATCAAGTCTCCAGGACGCTTCTGCAAAAGCTGATTGGCAGTCGCAGATTTCAGCCCCCCCATGTAACCGCTGTGGCGATAGTAGACCTTCTGGTCCCACTTCCTGCCGGTGAGAGCGACCTTGGCGGCGTTGACCACTATGACGTGGTCTCCAGTATCTACGTGGGGCGTATAGATGGGCTTGTGCTTTCCCCGGAGGCGAGTGGCAATGAAGCTTGCCAGACGCCCCAATACTTGCTCCTTGGCATCAACAATGTACCATTTCCTGTCCACTTCCTTGGACTTTGCGCTGTAAGTTTTCATCATCGGATCTCTCTTCTTCCTGCTCTGGAAAGCTTCAAAATTTATTTTTTTAATCCCGCTGTCTTGCAATGTCAAGAGAAAAAATAAGGTCCAGCCCTCAAATTCCTTGACAAAAGCCCTCTGTTTTTGTACTGGACCCTAATAAACAAGCTAAGTCCAACGTTCCAGCCAAGTCCTAGATACGCGTCTGCGCTTAAACCTAGACAAGAAAGGAGAGATGTATGAACATTTTGACCTTTGGACCAAACGGTAGTGGCAAGGGAACCCAGGGAGCCATCGTAAAGGAGAAATATAACCTGCCCCACATTGAATCGGGTGCGATATTCCGCGATAACATCGGGAAAGGCACGGAAATCGGCGTCAAGGCCAAAGAGTATATTGACCGCGGGGAACTGGTGCCGGATGAGATCACCATCCCGATGATTCTTGGCCGCCTAAAACAAGACGATTGCAAGAATGGATGGCTTCTGGATGGGTTTCCCAGAAACAAGGAGCAGGCCATAAAGCTGGATGAGGCCCTCAAAGCCGCCAGCTTGGACCTGGGCGTAGTAATCGAAGTGATTCTGGATCGAGAAATCGCCAAGAACCGCATTATGGGACGCAGGTTGTGCGTTAATGACAACAATCATCCTAACAACATTTTCATCGACGCCATAAAACCCGATGGCGACAAGTGCCGGGTGTGCGGTGGTGACCTGACAAGCCGGTCCGATGACCAGGACGAAGAGGCCATCAACAAACGTCACAGCATCTACTACGACACGGAAACCGGCACAATGGCCGCAGCCTATTATTTCAAAGACATTGCCGAAAAAAACGAAAAGATTAAATATATTATACTTGATGGAGCGCCTGGCGTTAAGGAAGTGACGGCGGAGTTGATGTCAAAGCTCTAAGGTGCCTTAACAAGCCATAGAATCGTTTTACGATTTTATCAAGTCTCATGTGCCTGCCCGGAGCGGTCTCTTTCCAGGCAGGCACATATTACGGCTCATTTGATCCGTTTCCGCTCAAGAACCTCGCCAACTGCACGGCACAAAGTCACAACTAAAACATATTCTTGGCATTTCTCGCAATTACGTCTCGCGTGAGTGGCTCCTCAACATCCTGCAAGCTACTCTGAAATAATTTCAGGATCCCCAAAAAATTGACATCTGGCCATCAGTTAGATATTATAAATGGTTAGTTTAGTATCACTGGGCAAAAAAACCTCGGATTGGCGGGATTGTTGTAGAAAATGAAACCGCGTACAGACCGACTTTTTGATAGAATCAGGACATCCAAGAACCTCCCCACGCTTCCCCATATTCTGCTAAGGCTTGTTGAAGCCTGCAATAGCCAGGGATGTACAATTAAGGATATTTCCCGGATAATTGATAAAGATCCTTCGTTGTGCGCCAAGGTCATGAGAATGGTCAACTCTGCTAATTATGGTCTAGCGAGTAGAGTGACCAGCATAGAACAGGCCTTGCTCTTGCTGGGCACGGATGCCATCAAGAATGTGGCCATAAGCGCGGCCGTCTTCCAGGTTTTTGGCAAGGCTAAGGGCAACGGCGCCTTCAAACTGAAGCCGTTCTGGCACCACTCTCTGCTGTGTGCCATCATAGCCGAGTTGATCGCCAAAAAGACCTCGCAAGGCTCCCCTGAAGAGGCGTTCTTGGCCGGACTCCTTCACGACATAGGAAAGTTGGTTTTGTTTGTCAACTTCCCCGCTGAGTATACTAACGCAGTGAAATCATGTAATAACAAGGCCGACTTACCCCAGGCCGAGGAAACGCATCTTGGGGCCACGCACGCAGAGGTAGGGGCATGGATGATCGAAAAGTGGCACCTGCAATCGTTTATGGCCGATGCGGTTCTTTACCATCATGAACCAGTGGCCAGAATCCTTGACGCTCTGCCGCTGGTCAAGATTGTCTTCGTAGCCAATGCCCTGAGCAGAGATCCTGTTGATCACGACGACCTTACATTCAAGATCGCCCAGGAGGTTTTTGGATTTTCCCGCTCCGATGTTGAAAGTCTTTTGGCGCAGGGCAAAGATCAGGTTGAGCAAATAGCGCAGTCATTGGGCATGGAAATTGAGTCACCTGAAGTTCCACAATCCCCTCTTTCTGACACTGCTCATCAAAAGGAACTTGGCTTGGTTCGCAGTGTAAGGGACGCTTCCCTGCTTCAAGGCACCCTTCGGAACCTTTTGGAAGCAGGCGAGCAAGAATCGATCCTCGAAATTGTCAGTCAGGGCATCCAGGTTCTATTTGATGTGAACCGCATCCTCTTTCTGCTCCACGACCACAAGAGAGATGCTCTGGTTGCCAAAGAGGGACTGGAATCAACGCAAGAAAATCTTGTCAAGGAATTGGTCATTTCTCTTCAAACAAAGAACTGTCTTCCGGTTCAATCCCTTAAACAGAAAATTCCTCTGGACTCCTTTGGCTATCTCAAAAAAGTGGACCTTGCGATTATTGACAATCAGATCATTCGATTGGTTCAAAGAGAAGGAATCCTGTGCCTCCCCATGATCGCCCATAAGCAGGCTGTAGGAGTGATACTGCTGGGCATCGGGCAGGCCAGGGGGGCCAGTTTGTGCAAACAGATAAACCTTTTGACCATGCTTGCCAACCAAGCAGCCCTGGCCCTTCATGCTGATAACATGAGACAGGCTCAATCAAGACTGGTTCAGTCTGAGCGTTTGGCAGCAGCTTCGGCCATTGCCAGAAAAGTGGCTCACGAGGTGAACAACCCCTTGGGAATCATTAAGAACTACATCAAGATTCTCGGGCTGAAATTGTCTGGTGAAGATCCTGCTCAGGAGGAACTAAAGATCATCAGCGAGGAGCTTGATCGGGTGGCCATCATCGTTGATAGGCTATCTGATTTTTCCGAACCCGAAGCCAGGCAGACCGAACCTGTAAACGTAAATGCACTTCTGTCCGACCTTGTCAAAATCACACGCGAACCCCTCATGTTGGACGCCAAGATAAATGTCCATCTCGAGCTGGAGCCTTCCTTGCCGACCATTCATTCGGAAAAGAACGGCCTAAAGCAGGTCTTCATTAACCTTGTGAAGAATGCCGTGGAAGCGATGCCACAGGGAGGGAACCTTTACATCGTTACGGAGTGCGCCCCAAAGACGTTGGGGGAACAATCAAAGGAAGGCCTGGGAGACGCTTTTGGCTCTGTGGAGATAAGTATCCGGGACGAAGGACGCGGGATTCCCGACACTATAAGGTCGCGGCTCTTCGAACCCTTCGTTACCTCAAAAAAGGGCGAACATGCTGGGCTCGGTTTGTCCGTTGCGTACAACATTATCAAAGGATTGAATGGCACCATTACTTGCGAAAGCAGCGATAAGACCGGAACAACTTTTAGGATTATTCTGCCGATCAGAAAAGAACATAGGATAACCGGTGGAGGTAAGGATGGCCTATACACCTGAGATTCTGATAGTCGACGACGAACCCCGTATGTGCGACAGCCTGAAGATCCTCTTAGGCAATGAGGGTTATAAGACCAGAACAGCATACAGCGGCCAACAAGCCCTGGAATGCCTTGTCAAGCACCATATTGACCTTGTCCTTCTGGACATAGTTATGCCTGACATGAATGGCCTCGAAGTCATGGACCTTATCAACAAACAAAAGCTGGATACGCTCGTAATCGTCATCACTGGTCATGCCTCTGTGGACTCGGCGGTTGGATCTTTGAGAAAAGGGGCCTACGACTATCTCAGAAAGCCATTTGAGTTTGACCAATTACTCAAGAGGGTAAAAAATGCCCTGGACCAGAAGAGACTGAAGAAGGAATATGAGATTATTAACGGAAAGCTAGAGTTATCAGAAAAGCGATATGAATGTCTCGTCAATAATTCTCCGGACATCATTTACACCTTGGGACTGGACGGCTCCTTCACTTATGTTAATCCTGCGTGGGAAAGGGTCTTGGGACACAAGACCGATGAAGTACTAGGCAAGCGTTTTGCGGACTTTGCCGGAAAAGAGGCTCCTGGCCATTGTCTCCGGCTCTTCAGGCGGGCGGAAGACGAGTGTGAGACTATCAGAGACGCATCCTGCGAGCTGATACACAAAGACGGATCTTCCCGTCTCTTTGGCATGAGCGCCGCCCCCAATCTGGATTCACATGGAAACATCACGGGGACAGTGGGAGCCTTGAAAGACGTCACCGAGCAACGGAAATTGGAAACCCAGCTTGCGCAAACACAGAAGATCCAAGCAGTCGGAACCCTTGCCGGAGGTATTGCTCATGACTTCAACAACCTACTCATGGGTATTCAGGGGCGAACTTCTTTGATGCTTCTAAACATCAGTTCTGACCACCCACACTTCGAACATCTCAAGGGCATTGAGAGTATAGTCGAAAGCGGCGCCAGTCTTACCAAGCAACTGTTGGGTTTTGCAAGGGGCGGGAAATACGAAGCCAAACCAACCGATCTGAAGGAGTTGATCGACAATAGCGCCCAGATGTTTGGCAGGACCAAGAAAGAGATAGTGATTCATACGAGCTACCAGAAAGATATCTGGACATCAGAAGTGGACCGGGGCCAGATAGACCAGGTAATGGTAAACCTTTTCGTCAATTCATGGCACGCAATGCCTGGAGGGGGGAGGTTATACGTCCAAACCAAGAATGTTGCGCTCCAGGAGGAGGATGTCAAACCCTTTGGCGCGGAGCCAGGCAATTATGTGAAGATATCTGTTGGAGACACCGGCACAGGCATGGATGAGGCGACTAGAAGCAGGGTGTTTGAGCCGTTCTTTACCACAAAGGAAATGGGCAGAGGCACGGGCCTTGGACTTGCTTCAGCCTATGGTATCATCAAGAATCATGCCGGTATCATTGCTGTTGACAGCAAAAAGGGGGAAGGAACGACCTTTGACATTTATCTCCCCGCCTCGGAAAAGGAGATCCCGGAACAACCGGATCTTCCGGTTGCCCTCATGCGAGGAACCGAGTCTGTGCTTCTTGTGGATGACGAAGACATGATCATTGACATTGGCCAGGAAATCCTGGAAGAAATGGGTTATGAGGTGTTTCTGGCAAGATCCGGCAAAGAAGCAGTAGAGGTCTATGAAAAAAACAAGGGGAAAATCGATATGGTCATTCTCGATATGATCATGCCGGACATGGGAGGCGGTGAGGCCTACGACAAAATGAAGGAAATCCACCCTCAAGTCAAAGTCCTTCTATCAAGCGGCTATAGCGTGGAAGGTGAGGCAAGTGAGATACTGGCTCGGGGTTGTGACGGGTTTATTCAAAAACCTTTTTCCGCAAAACAGCTCTCCCATACCATACGGCAGGTCCTAAGCGGTTGACCAATGCTTGAACTAGTCTGCCAGCTCTGACGTATCCTCCACCCCAGCGTCCTTCTCCTGAAAATCGACCAGATGCCTGCACATTTTCACGTGCGGCGCGTAGCGTTTGGCCACCTCCATGGTGTTTCCCACATTGAGCTGATCAAAGAGAAAGCCAAACTTCTCTTCAAGGCTGGTTCGAATGGCGCTTCGCACATCTTCTGGCAACCCCCAAAGTTCTGCCTTAAAAGGTCCGAAGCCCTTCTTGCGTGTCTTATAGATCAACTGTTCTTCTGTCTGGCCCTCTTTGCGTTCTTTTGCATGAGCAGTCTTGATGTGATCGTAGATGCGTTGGCGAAGTTCGGCCGGAAACGCTTCATGGTCGTATACGATATTCTGAAACCCGGTAGCCAGGTGCACCTCTGTCGCCTCGTTTTGCACAAACTGGTTAAACGCCTCGTCAGGCAGCGTAGATGCCCCGTGCTGGACGGCCCCGCCCATCCCGTAGGCATCGCGGGCCACCTTTGACAACTCCTTGATCACATTGAAATCGATCTTGACCTGGGCCAGGGTCCCATCAGGCAGGGGCACACCGCCATGGCTCGTGCCGGTCTGGATACTGATCTTTGAAAGCCCGACCATTCCTTTGGGCAGGCTCCGGTTGTAGCCGTCCATGTAGGCCCGCAATTCAGTCTCGTCGCTGTTCTTTTCGCCTATCTCGCCGATCTCCCCACCTACTGAGACGGTAACACCTTCTGGTTCTCTCTCACGTATAAGGGTTGTCAACTTTGCACACAACTCATAGTTATTTCGCTGTTGCTCATCTACCGTCGGATAACTCAAATCTACCAGGGTGGATGTATCTATATCAATGTTGTAGAATCCAGCCCTAATGGCTTCTGCCGCCAGGTCGGCCACAGCGTTGAACTCGGCATCCGGATCGGCCTTAAACTTCTTTGCATTCATCTGAAAGTGGTCCCCCTGAACAAAGAGAGGTCCCTGATAACCTTCCTTGATGGCCGCTGCCATGACCACACTCAGATATTCGGCCGGTCGCTGGTCAGTGTAGCCAATCTCAGAGCGGGCGATCTCAAAAATCAGCGCCCCGACGTTGCGGGGAAGGGCGGCCCTGAAGACGGCACAGGCGCTGTCATAGGCCATGGCGCGCAGGTTGATGGCCGGCACCGTGAAATCGCATAGGACCTCACCACGCCCCCGGGCCATATAAAGCTCATTGATAGATGCCGGATATATGCCCAACGCCTGCCCCAGTTCCCACAGGAGCCACCTGGCAACGGCCCGTTGTCCGGGTTCTCCAAAGGCCGCCTTGTTGGCCAGGATGTCTATGGGGACGCCACGGAGTTTCTTTTCATCTTGAACCGACATGTTCCCGTCAGCATCTAAGGTTACCGAGCTTTCCAGTTCAGCCAGCAAAGCCTGCAATACTTGGGTACTCATTGGCTTCCTCCTCCTGTGTTTGTTTAATCAGTTACTTCTAATATCAACTTATGAACAGATAGGCAAGCCTGCGGTGGCAGAATCACAAGGTATCAGCCCCTGATTTGTACTTTAAGGAAAAGATCCCCCTTGGCCCCTTCCGGCATCTGTCGCCCCATCCCTCTCAAGCGGAGCCTGCTTCCTTCTGAAACGCCTGGCGGCACCGTCAACAGAAAAGTCTTCTTCTTGAAACCCTGAGCGATGTTCACCAATTTGCGCGCTCCAAAAAGGGCCTCGCGCTCGCTCACAGAGATAACCGTGTGCAAATTCGGGTCATCTCCAACACCGGCAGGACGGATCACCTGGAGACGAGGGGTTGACCGTTTTTTTGTAAGATCCCGAAACCTCTTGCCCGCTCCGAATTCCGGCAGGATCTCAAAAAGCTTTAAAAAGATGACGCCAAAAACAAAGCCCCCAATATGGGCCCACCAGGCAATGCCCCCTGCCTGGGCTGAGGCGCCAGTGGCGCTCAAGAACTGAATCAAGAGCCAGATGCCGAGAAAAAGAAACGCGGGGAGTTCCACAAAATGGAGAAAGATAAAAATCGGCACAAGAGTCAGCACCTTGGCTCTCGGATAGAGTATGAAGTATGCGCCCATCACACCCGCGATGGCGCCGCTGGCTCCAATAGTAGGTATCTCGGAATGCCAGTTGAGAGCCAGATGTGAGGTCCCCGAAGCCAATCCGCACAGCAGGTAGAAGGCGAGGTATCGAAAGTGTCCGAGCCTGTCTTCCACGTTGTCCCCAAAAATATAAAGGAACCACATGTTGCCCAGCAAGTGAAGAAAACCGCCGTGCAAAAACATAAACGTGAGAAAAGGCACAACCTGCTGCCCGGTGGTGAAGTATGCTGAGATCTGGGGGACAGAATATCGGGCCGGGACAAGACCGTAAACGTGGATAAACTCATTGAGTCTTTGCCCTTGTGACAGCTCTGCGAAAAAAACCAGGACATTGATCACAATAATGAGACTGTTGACGATTGGATAGGTCTCTGACCGGATGGTGTCTCGAATAGGGATCATGGACTATTTCATATTCTACATTGCAATACCCTGCCACCGGAGAGGCTCGTCTTTGTAATCCCTCGTCAGAGACCAGGGATCCAGTATGTCCTCTGAAATGCCTTCGATAAATCGCGAGGGGCTTGTCAGGACCATCCCTGTGCCTCGATCATATATTTCCACGGGATAGGAAAAGAAGAGATTCTCTTTCGCCCGCGAGGCAGCCACGTACATAAGCCTAAGCTCTTCCTCCATATCTTCATCACTGCGTACAATGTAAGCAGCCGGAAATCGGCCCTCCAGGGTCCAGATGATAAAGACCGTGTGCCATTCCAGCCCCTTTGCCGAATGAATCGTGGAAAGAACAAGTTGCTCATCATCATAATCGGTGGCAAGAACGTCGTCTATGCTGGCGCTGGGAGGGTCCAGAGCCATATCAGAAAGGAATTTCTCAAGGCTCTTGTAACGTTCCATTATCGTTAAGAGGTGCTCAAGGTCTTTGGCACGCTTGGGATGATCGTCAAACTTCTTTTCTAAAATGGCTTGATAATACTGCACAAGCCTTGCGCCAATGGCAGCCACGGAAAGGCGATCTGCCTGGAGGCCTTCAAACGCGTCTTTAAACTTTTCAAAGGCATGGGCATAACGAGGCTTCGGTTTTATGGCAGCCAAACCGCCAACACCCTTGCCTGATCTCGCCACACCGTGAAATATCTCGTCTGCCGCCTTGGGTCCGACGTTTTCCAACAAACGGAGCGCCCGATGCCAGCTAACAGAATCCTGGGGATTGGCCAGAATCCGCATATGTGCCAGAAGGTCTTTGATGTGGGCCGTTTCCATGAACTTAAACCCGCCCACCTTTACAAATGGGATGTTTCTTCCATTCAGCTCGATCTCCAGGTCAAAGGCATGATAACCGGACCTAAACAGCACGGCAATTTCACCAAGGGGAATACCTTCATCTCGCAGTTCAAGGATCTTCTGGGCTACAAACTGTGACTGCATGTGCTCATCTTGTGCCATCACCAGGGCAGGAGGCGCGCCGTTTTTTTTCCGCGTAAAAAGCACCTTGGTGTATTTTCTTTGCGCCCGATCAATAATGACATTGGTTACGTCAAGTATGGGCTGTGTGCTGCGATAGTTTTCTTCCAACTTGATCGTCTTTGTGCCTGGAAATATTTCGGGGAAATCCATGATATTTCCGAAATCAGCCCCTCGGAAGGCATAGATAGACTGGGAGTCGTCCCCCACTACCATCACGTTATTGTGCGTAGCAGCAAGGAGTCTGACAATATCGGCCTGAATCCTGTTGGTATCCTGGTATTCATCCACCATGATG
>DAOUWN010000214.1 GCA_030667105.1 Deltaproteobacteria bacterium | reverse complement strand
GCCCGTATTCATGATGGCCAGGTCAGACTCTCCGGCGAACCCTATTTGTCCCATCCCCTTGAGGTGGCCGGACTGTTGACCCAACTGAAGCTGGACACAATCAGTATTGCCGCCGGGCTCCTCCATGATGTCTTAGAGGACACCAACACCACTGCCGAGAAACTGACAGAGATGTTTGGTCCACAGGTTACCCACATTGTGGAGGGGGTGACCAAGTTGAGTAGTCTGTCTTTCAGGAGTTCTGAAGCGCGGCAGGCCGAAAGCATCCGCAAGATGATTCTGGCAATGGCCGATGACATTCGCGTTATTCTAATTAAGCTATGTGACAGGCTCCATAATATGCGGACGCTCCGGTTTCAAAAGGAACACAAACAGGTCAGGATAGCTCAGGAAACCCTTGACATTTATGCCCCTCTCGCAAATCGCCTGGGCATCTACTGGATCAAGAACGAACTTGAGGACATCTCGTTTTTGTACCTTTTTCCCCACGAGTACCGGGAAATTGCAAACCTGGTGGACAGAAAAAAAGAGGAGCAACAAAAACACATCGAGACAATGAAGGAAATCATCCGCAACAAGATGACCGAAGCACACCTCGACTGTGAAATTCAGGGCCGGCACAAGCATTTCTATGGAATCCACCAAAAAATGATGGCGCAACAGGTGAGCTTTGATGATGTGTATGACATCCTTGGCTTCCGCATCATCCTTGATACTGTTCAACAATGCTACGAGGCCCTGGGGGTCATACATTCCATATGGAAGCCCATCCCAAAACGCTTCAAGGATCACATAGGAATTCCCAAACCCAATATGTACCAAGCCCTCCACACCACAGTGATCGGCCCTTTTGGCGAGCGTGTGGAGATTCAGATTCGTACGAAGGAGATGGACCGGGTGGCCAGGTACGGCATTGCAGCCCACTGGCAGTACAAAGAGGGAGATGCCGTTGATGAACACGATGGTCAGGTTTTTGCCTGGCTCCGCGAACTTGTTGAGGAGCAGAAATACGTCAAGGATCCCGACGAATTCATGGAGACCGTGCGGATTGAACTATTTCCTGACGAGGTCTATGTTTTTACTCCGCAGGGTGACGTATTGAATTTACCAAGAGGAGCCACCCCTGTGGATTTTGCTTATGCCATCCATTCCGAGGTGGGCAACCAGTGTATGGGCGCCAAAGTGAACGGTCGCATAGTGCCTCTGAAATATGAACTGAAGACCGGGGAAAGGGTTGAAATCACCACATCCACAAATCACAGGCCCAGTAAAGACTGGCTCGCCTTTGTAAAAACGGCAAGGGCCCGCTCCCGGATACGCCAGCACATCAAGGCCGAGGAACGAGAGCAGAGCCTGGCGCTCGGGCGTGAAATGTGTGAAAAGGCCTTTAGGAAATACCATCTGAGCCTGAACAGGCATATCAAGTCAGGCGATATTGAAAAGGCTGTTCAGGATCTTGGCTACAAAACAGCAGATGACCTGATTGCCGGAGTAGGATACGGCAAAGCCACACCCTTACAGGTGGTCCGGTACTTTGTGCCAACGTCTGAATTAAGGGAGCCAAAAGAGAGTATTGTTGATAAGCTTAAGGAACGTATCCGCCGCCCAAGACCCAAGTCAGGGATCCTTGTCAAGGGCGTGGACAACGTCCTTGTCCGCTACGGCAAGTGCTGTAGCCCTCTACCCGGCGATCCTGTTGTGGGATATATAACCCGGGGCCAGGGAATAACGGTTCATCGCACAACGTGCATACAAGCCCTGAGCATGGATTCAGCCCGTCGGATCGAACTCCAATGGGCGCCGGACGCAGATGAACTCTACCCTGTGAAGATCCACGTGTTTTGCCAGGATAAGATGGGCCTTCTTGCCAGCATTACGGCAGCTTTAAGCGAGGTCGAGGCAAACATTCTGGATGCCAGTGTGAAGACGCGGGCAGACATGAGGGCGGAGTGCCACTTTACAATATCAGTATCAGGCGCTGCTCATCTGGACAGAATCATAAAATCAATAAAGAAGATTAAACACGTTATAAGCGTGAGCCGCATTGCAGCCTAAGAGGGAAAGCAAATTTTGGATCCAAGCTTTCCTAATAAGGCCTCAGGACGGTTTTTCTACCAGCCCCGAACGTATGCACCTTGTACATACCTTGATTCGCTTGACCCGCCCATTGCGGACAGCACGAACCTGCTGCAAATTCGGGTAAAAGCGTCGCTTGGTCACGTTGTGGGCATGGCTAACGTTGTTGCCGGTCATTGGTTTCTTTCCACATATTTCACAGACTCTTGCCATTTCATGGTCCTCCACAGAACACACATAAATTAGGCTTCACCCTGAGTTGCCAGAAACTTATTATTTATTGCAAATGAATGGAGAATGCAAACTCTTTTTGCAGATTTGTGAACCTCGATGGAGTTTGACGATGCCGTGTGGATGACCTTTGAATGGTTGACAGGAATGAATAACTCTGTTAAATAATGTATGAATATTGATCAGGCATGAAGCCTGTCGCGATGTAGGCCGGATTTTTTACGCATTTGTCGGAACTGAAGCCACGAAGGCCATCTTTTCTCTGAAAAGAAAGAAGAGGCTCGTGGCTTTTTTGTTTTTTTGCTTGAACGAGGGGAACTGCCGACCCTGTCCTGGGCGCAAGCCCGGCCTTTGCCGATTTGGCAGGATATGGCCAGGCAGATCCAATTGACATTGACATCGCTAAAGTTATGGATGAATCTTCGCAGACAGTGAAAAAGGCTTCGATTATCGGCCTGGGCAATGTTTGTGAGGGTGACTTCGGTATCGGTTGTTATATCGTGGATGCCCTGTCGCAGGAATGTCTGGGCGAGGCAATCGATCTCGCGTACCTGGGTCACGACCCCAGGGATGCAGATCTGTGGCTCTACAAGATTGACTTTGCCGTCATTGTGGGAGCAGCGCGCTTGGAAGGGCCGGCCGGACATATCTATTGTTGGGACCGCGAGACCTTCCAACGCAACATTCCCTGGTTCGCGTTTACGTCTCATTCAATCGAATCCCTTGTCAATGCTTTGGCCAGGGCCGAAATTGCTGGAGGCCTGCCAGGCGATATGTTATTTTTATGGTTGCAGGCTAAGGAAGTGTCAGGCCTTGGCATCTCTAAAGAGTTGCGCAAGGCCCTGCGAAAAGCGGTCCGGATCATCAAACAGCATCTGTTTGAAAGAGGGTTTTTGCCTGAAACGACTCTGCGGATCTCCCCCATTTATCGGCTTGATCTGCTTCGTATGGTGGCATGATTCATACCGGAAAGAATACATTATGAATGAAATAAAGTATAAGCCAATTGGAATCATTCATTCTCCATTCAAAGAACCCAAGGGAACACCTATTCAACCCACAGGCGCCAAGGGTATCTATGGAAGGGTTGAGGTGTTCCCTGAATACGCCGAGGGCCTAAAAGACGTTGAAGGGTTTTCTCATATTATCTTGATATACCACTTTCACTTGTCCAAAAAGGCGTCCTTGAAAGCGAAGCCATTTATGGATAGCGAAGCACACGGCGTCTTTGCAATGCGAGGCCCGAGTAGGCCGAACCCCATAGGGATCTCAGTGGTGCGTCTTGTCAGGATTGAAGGCCACATACTGCACATTCAAGATATAGATATCGTGGATGGAACGCCCCTTTTGGACATCAAACCGTATGTGCCGAAATTCGACATGAAAGAAGTGGAAAAAATAGGGTGGCTTGAGAAAAACGTACGCAAGCTTTCAACATCAAAGGATGATGGAAGGTTCGTGGAATGAAAAAGGAGAAGACTCACATGGTAGAGAAAAACGAACTTGTTCTTGAGGACTTCACGGATGTTACGGACTACATTTTCAAGGCTCTCGAAAAAATCAACACCCTGTTTGCCTCCTCATCTCTCACTGAAGAAGAGAAGTCCGAGCTGGGAAGACTCGGCCGGTCAATACACTCGGCAAGTCACGAGATAGATCACCTTTTTCTCTCCTTGGAATCAGTTCCCAGTGAACTCAAAAAGGAACTGCAAGCACATTACAACCACTAGATTGCAACTTTTCTTCTGATTGCGTTGGGGCAGGAATGCTGGCAAACCAGCGCTTTGGGGATATCACCAGCTTTTTCACACGCCTCTTGCCATCAATAGGATTTACCAGGGACCCCAGTACGGATGATACTACCGCCATGGATAATGCTAGCAAGGATATGGATAAACCCGGTCCTTACCCTTAAGTGGCCACAGATGTATCTCCTTGGCGGAGATCAGAGGATATGTGTACTCGATCTCACCCAAAAGAACATAAATCCAAGGAGGATGGCCAAAACTTCAACTCGCTTCTTCATCTTCCAACACATCCCACAGTTGCTGCCTGCCTAATACCGCCATCCCTCTGGCAGTCTCAAAATGGACAAATACTCCTGCACATCTTCAAGGAAGGCGAAGATTTTAACCTCCTGCTGAAGAACGGGGGCGAGGGCTTCCCAGGAGGCGTTGCTCAGCGCCATTGTTTCCCAAAAATTGGTGGC
>DAOUWN010000030.1 GCA_030667105.1 Deltaproteobacteria bacterium | reverse complement strand
GCCAATGCCAATATAGTCAACAACCTGGCCTCCAGTGCGGTAACGGAGGCAAATATGACTTTTGTTTCTTGTCCTACTAAGAGATTCCACCCCAAGCATTCATAATCCCCGTATCCCCCGGAACGAGCACTGGCTATCAATTGCTCTTCGCGGCCAGATTTAACTGCTTCAACCACTGAATACCAAACATCTTTTCCTTGTTCATGGAAAATGTGTGGAATTAACTCATCAGATATGTCTTCAAACAGTTTGTACTCTTCGGTCGAATAGATCAGCTGTCTATTACTATTCAGTAGTTTGAAATGCGTCGCAGAATATTTCGGGGTCTCCCTTGCTTCCTTGACGATGTTAATTGCTTCTTCAATGTTCAGAACAACTTTCATTATGCCAAGGAAATGCCCGTTTTCATCCTCAATCCTGATAGCAATGTCTGTCGAAAAGATACCTGCACTTTCATCAAATTCAACATCCTCTACGTACAAACTGTCCCTTCTTGCCATTTGCCACCAATGCTCATCGTTCTGGCGGTAGTCAGATGTTTTCCCGGTCTGCGCGATGTTGGCGCCATATTTGTTTGTTACAAATACCTCTCCGAAAACCCTACGATCATATTTCGATTCGTAGAATGCTATTTTGTTTCTTAGTCTCTTCGACAACTCGCATCCTAACAATTCTTGCATGAAGTCGGTGGTCTCCTTTTCTTGCGTGGAAACCCATTCTTCATCTTTCTCATTGATATAGGCTTGTATGTCATTGAGTTTTTGAAAGTCTTGAATTGATTCTTTGACCGACTTCCGCAGCGTTGGACTGTTCGCATACTCCTGAAACACTTCAATTTTACCATGGACATATATATCCACTTTATCCATGAGTTCAGAAGCTAAAGACGCATATTCTTCACCAATGGATTCATGTAGTGCTCTTTGAGTTGAATAGACAGAAAAGTATCCAACAATGCCAACCAACAAAATGACTATCAAGAATCCAAGAACCAGCTTGCAGCTTATTTTCACGGTTAGCCCCTCGTAGTACGTTTCTACCGGTGAAAAATGCTCTAGGTACGGCTAAGCCACACCGTCGATATTTGGCAGCAGGAATCATGCCAGAACGTGTGAGATTTTCGATTCAAACCGTTATTGAGGGTTAGCCCGACGGGATTCTTAACAGGAATATCTTCCCGGTCGGACGACCGGAAACGAGGGTGTAAGGATTGTCGATCTCAAACCGAACAGGCAACAGTCGCCGGAGAAACATTAGTTGTGTGTTCTTGCCAAACACTCTAACCCTTATCCGTTGAATTTATTGTCGATATCATACAAGTCCTCATTTGGGAACCAAAAACGGACCGTAAAGACTTCTGGTTGATTATCCTCGTCCTTCAATTCAGGTTAGGCATGAAAGAAGTTGACATTAAAACCATTATGACGATAATGAACTTAGGGATTAAATCCCGTGGGTTCTCGCGACAGCAGCAAAACAGGCATTACGTCATCAAACGGAGGGATGGCCGAGTGGTTGAAGGCGGCGGTCTTGAAAACCGTTTTCCGGAAACGGGACGTGGGTTCGAATCCTACTCCCTCCGCCACAGCGCTTCCCTTATGAGGTGCTCGACACGTAGGTACAGATAAAGGCTCACAGGTTACAAGCAGTATAGCATTGCCCATTAGCGGATTTCCGGAGAGATGGCCGAGCTGGCTGAAGGCGCTCGCCTGCTAAGCGAGTGTGGGGCGAAAGCTCTACCGAGGGTTCGAATCCCTCTCTCTCCGCCACAGGCTTTGCCAACCGGTTCATTGCCAAACACATGCATACAAGTGTACAAGACAATCCTGTTTCTCCCAGTGTTCTTATCGTTGATGACGAAGAGGGCATAAGGACCAGCCTTTGCGAAATCATCGGCCGGGAAGGCTACGAGTGTTCCGGCGTATCGAGTGCGGAAGAGGCTCTGGAAGTCCTGGCCCATGGGGAAGTGGATGTTGTGATCACCGATGTCAGGATGCCTGGACTGGACGGGTTTGAACTAACAGAGATTATAAGCGAAAAACATGATGCCGATGTGATCATCATTACTGGCTACGGGGGGGAGTTCTCCTACGAAGAGGCCTTGGAAAAAGGCGCCAGTGACTTTGCCCAAAAGCCGGTGCGCCCAAGAGAACTGGTTGCCAGACTAAAGCGGGTCATCAAAGAACGCACACTCATTGCCGAGCGGAGACAGATGGAAGAGCGGCTTCGGGAGCTCACTATTACTGATGACCTGACGAAACTATACAACTCGAGACACTTCTTCAAACAGATCCAGTCTGAGATCGACCGGGCGATACGATACGAACACTCCCTGTCGCTGTTGCTCCTTGATGTCGATGGCTTCAAACACTACAACGACACGTACGGCCACATGGAAGGAGACAACGTCCTGGCCAAGCTCGGTGAAGTCATCCAGGGCTGTATGCGCAAGAATGACTCAGGCTACCGCTACGGCGGCGATGAGTTCACAGTGATCCTGCCCGAAACCCGCGCGATTGAAGCCAGGAAGGTAGCAGAAAGGATCAGAAAAGGGTTTCGCGCCATAAACTTTGGCCATGGGTCGGAGGGAAATTTCGACGCAACCGTGAGTATCGGCATCACAGAGTCCAAGGCGAAAGAAGGGTGGAGGGAATTGGCCAAAAGGGCTGACGATGCCATGTACCGGGCGAAAGAGCAGGGTGGCGATCAGACCTTTCTTTTGTAATGTAAGAGGTGTTTAAGTGCCTGGTGAAATTGATTATCTGAAGTCCTATATTTCCACAATCGTAACACCAGGATTCCCCTGATGAGGACCTCCCTGGCAGGTTCTCAGGACAAGGGGATGCTGTCTCAAAAACGGCGCGAGACTGTTGCGAAGGGCGCCTGTTCCCACTCCATGGATGATCCGAAGCTCCTTTAGACCGGCCAACATAGCATCGTCCAGGGATTTATCTACCACACTTAAAGCTTCCTCCACGCGCATCCCGCGAATGTCAATTTCAGTCTGAACGTTTTCCGGGGCATGGGGCTGAACACCAGAAATTCGATCTGCGGAAGGCTCCTCGGCATCTCTGGCCATGCTCAATTCATCCCTTGGCACATGGGCCTTGAGCTTCCCAAAGGCAATGAGTACGCGGCCGGCCTGATCCTGATCAGATAGCACCGTCCCGAGCACGCCACTTCGTTTCCAATAAATCCGGTTTCCGGGCCGGAGTTTAGCCGAAAGCTGGTTTTTTCCATGGAATTTCTCGTCAAACGTCAGGACTTCAAGCTCCTTTTCAAGAGCCGTTCGTTCCTCGTCCACAAGCAATCTGGCTTCACGGATGGCTTCTTTGCTAGCGCCCTTTTCTCTGATCGTGCGTATGGCATTTTCCACAGTGGCATTTGCCTGCCTCATGATGTCGCTGGCCTTTTCGACCGCCTTATGGCGCAGTTCCTTTACGTGGCCTGCCAGGCGTGCGTTTTCCGTCTCGTAATGCTGCCTCAACCTGTCCACAATGGTTCTTTCATCTTCCAGATCCTTTCCCCGTTGTCTGTTATCCTCGATCTGTTGTTCGATTGTTAGAATCAACTCCTCCAATCGATTTGTCTGGGTTCCCATCAGAGACCTGGAACGCGAGACAATGGTTTCCGGAAGGCCCATGCGTCTGGCGATCTCAAACGCGTAGCTGGAACCGGGAAGATCAGCACGAAACTCGTATGTCGGGGTGAGTGATTGACTGTCAAAGGCCATGGATCCGTTCGCAATACCGGCGGTTTCATGGGCAAAGGCCTTCAGCGCGCCGTGATGGGTTGTCACCACGGTGACGACTCCACGGGCAGTCAGCGCTTCCAGCACGGCCATGGCCAGGGCAGCCCCTTCCTCCGGATCAGTGCCGGTTCCGATCTCGTCAATGAGCACCAGGTCTCCGGAGGATGATTCCTCAACAATGGCCTTTATCTCGTAAAGATGGGCAGAAAAAGTGGAAAGGTCCATCTCGATAGACTGTGCGTCTCCCACGTGAGCAAAGATGCGATCAAAGATCGGCACCTCTGAATCGGCATCGGCGGGTATATGAAGCCCGCATGAAACCATGAGAGCCAGCAGCCCCAGTGTCTTTAACGCCACTGTCTTTCCGCCGGCATTTGGTCCGGTTATGACCAATGTGTTAAAGCCTTCTCCGATTGCGAGATTCAGGGGGACCACATCCGACAAAGGCGATTTTTTCAGGACAAGCAGCGGGTGGCGCCCATTCTTGATCTTGAGCGCCCCCCTGGTGTTCAGGGCGGGCTCATGTTGATTCATTGCCTTTGACGCCACGGCTGCGGCGTGAATGCAATCAAGGCTGACCAGGATCTCAAAGTTTTGTTCCAATTCGCTCAGATCTTTGCGAACAAGGTCGGTCAAGGCGCGGAGCACCCTTTCAATTTCGTGACGCTCTTCTGCTTCAAGGCGGCGAATCTGGTTGTTGAGCTCCAGTGTATTGAGGGGCTCCACAAAAACGGTTGCTCCGCTTGCCGATTTATCGTGCAAAACCCCTTCCACCAAGTGCTTGTGGCTCTCTTTTACCGGGAGTACCCACCGCCCGGATCGCATGGTGATGAAGCGTTCCTGGAGGATACCTTTATGCGCCAACCTGTGAAGCAGGCTCTCCAGTTGCCTTCGCGCTCGTTCACTGGCCCTGGCTTTCTCGCGACGGATGGCGCCAAGAGCCGGGCTTGCCCGGTCCCGAATCTCCAAAGAACCCAGATCTATTGCCCTGTCTATTTCTTTCATCAGGCCGGGGTTGGGGCTAAGTCCTTTGGCGACCTCACAAAGGAGGGGGAAATCCTGCCGGTTTTGTCTGAAAAAACCGTGAAGTCTTCTCCCTAACTCCAGGATTCTATGGATCTCGCGAAAAGCCTTTGCATCCAGATAGCTTCCCTCAACGGCTGCCGATTGCAGATAGCTACTGATGTCGTTGAAAGTATCCATTGGAAAGGAACCACCTGAGTCCATAACGGTGCGGATCTCGGAGATTCTTCCCAGGCTCTTTCTGACCAGTTCGAGGCTTGAAAGGGGTTTTAGTTGCCGAAGACGCTCGGCAGAAAGGGGGCAATGGCTCCGGCGGGCCAGGTCGTCAAGGACCTTGCCGAATTCTAAGGTTTGATAAAGATGGTTGCTCAAAACTTGGACCAAAATTACAGTTGACCACCCATAACGTCTCAGGTATTGGTTGTCAACGGCAAAACAGTTGGCCAGGAGAAGATAAGCATGAAAGACGAGATCCAAAAGAAGATATTGCAGGCCATCAGAGCGATTCCCAAGGGACACATTAGGGATACTGTCGTTAAAGAGACCATTCGATGCGTCCTTTACGGTTTCTTAAAGGAGCAAGGGCTGCGCCCCGTTCCTGCCTTTCGTAATCCACGCTATCCAGAGGGTCCTGTGGATATGGTGGGCATGAATGATGATCACGCTGTTGAAGTGGCTTTCTGCAGCAACCCCACGATTGAACTGAAAGACATCAAGAGCCTGGAGCGCGTGGTCTGTGAAAAGAAAATCGTCATCAGTTTTTCGCCAAACGAAAAGAAGGTCAAGATGAGCACCTTTTTCCTTAAACCCGGAATAGAGCATATTTACATCTATGAGAAGTAAACAGAACCACGGAAGCCAGGAAACGTGAAAAAGGCTTACCCTGTCATAGACACCCATGCCCATTTGGATGGATTCCCTGATCCGCAGGAGGTCATAACGGAGGCCAAGGAAGGTGGCGTCCTGGCCATTGTGGCCGTAGGACAAGACATGTCTTCCAACCAGAAAACCTTGGAGATAGCAGGGCAGAATCCGGGATTCATCTTTCCGGCCGTGGGATATCATCCGTGGCGTCTAAACCCGGAAAACGATGACGAGACACTTGCCCATATTGACAAGAACTTGTCTCATTGTATTGCCCTTGGCGAGGTGGGACTTGACTACAAGGCAAAGACCAAGAAAAAGGTGCAAAAGGCCATCTTTCTGAAGCTCCTAGCCATAGCAAAGAAACATGACAAGCCGATGATACTGCATTGCCGGTATTCACACGAGACGGTTTTTCGAATGGTCAAAGAGGCGGGCTTAAGAAAAGCGGTCTTTCACTGGTTCAGCGGCCCTCTTGACTTGGTTCCTCTTATTGCCGCTGCCGGCTACTATATGTCTGCCACCCCAGCGCTCCTGTACAATCCGTACCATGAAAATGCCATCAATGCAGTGCCCCTTTCCAACCTGCTACTTGAGACCGATACCCCGGTTCAATATCGGGAGTTAGTCACAAGACCTGTCCATGTGCAGGTCACCTTGGCGGAGGTGGCCAGAGTCAGGGGGATCACCCCTGAAGAAATAGCAGAACAAACCACCCGAAATGCAAGAGCGTGTTTTGATTTGGAGGGTTTTTCCTGAAGCCATATAGCACTCAAACACGCCAACACAGGCCGCGCCCCCAGCATTTCCTCACGAACTGATCTTGGGACAATATCGGCAAACCCAGGGGGCGTCACTTCCCTGGCAGCGTCAATAGCCTTGCCGAAAGCACCTTGCAACTTAGTTGCATCCATGTTACTAGCAACATTATGTGTGAACATTGCAACTACTTGGAAATGCTTGAGGGCAATGGTCTGGACTCGACCGCCCTTCGTGAGGCAGTTTTCAGGTCAATCGGGGAGGAATCGAGGCCTCTTGCGGCGGCCGAAATTATGGCGACTGTCCGGGAGCAGATATCCATTAATAAAGTTACCCTTTATCGCATCCTTGACCTGCTGGTAGACAAGGGTTTGGTTAAGCGCCTTTCAGCCGGAGACAGGGCTTTCAGGTATGGAATGGGCGCAACCCGGCATCATCCTGACCATCCCCATTTTGTGTGCAGCCGATGCGGGGTCATGGAGTGTCTGGGGTCGGAGTTTCTCCCCGTAGATATCGGGAAGTATCAAAAAAAGGGCAAACGGATCATCAAGAGTGTGGATGTCCGATTTGAGGGAACTTGCGAAGACTGCCTCAAGGCTGGAAACTGAATTTTGAAGAAGGAGTAGTCAAATGACAAGAAGATTCCAGTTACCAGTTGGTCTGTTCGGCGCTGTGTTTCTGGTCATTGTCTTTCTGGGTACCGCTAACGTCTATGCAAAGCCGTCAAACGATACCAAGCAAAAGCTCAAGGTTTTCGTCAGTATTCTTCCCCAGGCCTATTTTGCGGAGCGCGTGGGGGGTGAGAGAGTCGATGTTTCCGTCATGGTAGGTCCAGGGCAGAGCCCGGCCACCTACGAGCCCAGGCCCAAGCAGATGGCCAAGCTGAGTAAAGCAAGCCTGTTTTTTCGGATTGGCATTCCTTTTGAAAATGTATGGATAGAGCGTATCAGCAAAGCAAATCCACGCATGAAGGTGATCGATACGCGCCAAGGCCTTGAGCTTCTGCCCATGAAGGCCCATCATCATGGCGAGGGTATCAAGGACCCCCACATCTGGTTAAGCTTAAGGTTAGTCAAGATCCAGGCAAAAAACATCTGCGATGCACTCACTTCAGAAGACCTGGATCACACAGCCTACTATGAAGCTAATTTGAGGGCCTTCCACCATGATCTTGACAAGCTGGACGCAGAAATCACCGGTGTCCTGAGAAATCTTAAGAATCGCCAGGTTATGGTGTTTCATCCTGCCTGGGGATACTTTTGCAACGATTACGACTTGGAGCAGATCCCTATAGAGTTGGAAGGTAAGGAACCGAGCGCCAAGACCCTGGCCCGTCTCATCGCACAAGCGAAGGCAGAAGGAATCAGAGTGGTTTTTGTTCAGAAACAGTTCAGTAAGGAAAGCGCAGAGACTGTGGCTAAAGCGATTGGGGGCAAAGTCATTCAGGTTGATCCTCTGTCCAGGGAATATCTGCAAAACATGAGAAAGATTGCTGAGACTTTTGTCAAGGTGATGCAATGAGACAAGAGAAAAGCGTTGTTCAAATTAACCACGTGGATTTTTCCTATGATGGGGCTCTTTGTCTTGAGGATATCGTGCTTAACGTTCAAGAGGGCGATTTCCTGGGCGTGGTGGGTCCAAACGGGAGCGGGAAGACTACGCTTCTGAAAATCATTCTTGGCCTGATTCATCCCTTGAGGGGCAAGGTTGAAGTATTTGGAGAGCCTCCGGAGCGCGCCCGGCACCTCATCGGCTATGTCCCCCAGCATGCCGACATGGATGCAAGCTTTCCCATCAGTGTCATGGATGTTGTTCTCATAGGACGGTTGGGAAAGTCCCCCCTGTTTGGGAGGTATCGCAAAAGCGATCGGCAATCGGCGGAAGAGGCGATGCAAGAGGCAGAAATCCATGATCTTCGCAATCGCCGTTTCGGCACCCTGTCCGGTGGGCAGAAACAGCGGGTTCTTATGGCAAGGGCCCTAGTGGGAAGACCGGAATTGCTCCTTCTGGATGAGCCCACATCAAGCATAGACGGAAGGGTTGAACAAGACATCTACGAATTGCTGAAACGACTGAACGAGAGCGTAACAATCATCCTTGTGTCTCACGACCTGGGTTTTATCTCCACGTACGTGAATCGTGTCGCTTGCGTCAACCGGAGATTGGCGTGCAGCCATACCGAGCACATCACAGGCGATGTGATTGAGGCATGTTATAGTGGACCTGTTCATATGTTGAAACACAAATGTGAATTGTGATGCTTGAATTTTTTGCAGTTCTAAGAGACCAGACGTTCATGCAGAACGCCGTTGTCATTGGCTTGCTGGCCAGTGTGGCCTGCGGTGTAATGGGAACCTACGTCGTTGTCAGGCGAATTGTCTTTATCAGTGGCGGGATTTCCCACACTGTCCTCGGGGGTATGGGGATCGCCTACTACTATGGATTCAATCCCCTGCACGGCGCTGTTGTGACGGCCCTTTTCGCAGCGATAGTAATTGGTTTTATAAGCCTCCGTTACCACCAGTACGAAGATACGATCATTGGGGCACTGTGGGCCGTTGGAATGGCCGTAGGAATTCTTTTTATCTACAAGACCCCTGGCTACAACGTGGATCTTATGAGCTACCTCTTTGGCAACATCTTGATGGTAAAAACAGAAAGCATACGGGTTCTCGGATATCTTGACGGCCTTATCATCCTTTCGGTCCTTCTTTTTCACAAACGCTTTATGGCCGTATGCTTTGACGAGGAGTACAGCAAACTGCAAGGAATCGGAGTCGTGAGCACCTATTTGTCGCTGCTGTGTCTTGTTGCCCTCACGGTGGTGATCCTGATTCAGGTAGTGGGAATCATTATGGTCATCGCCCTCCTAACGCTGCCGGCGGCTACTGCCAGGCTCTATGCCCGCAGCCTGGTTCAGATGATGATCATTGCTTCCATCCTAGGGGCAGTCTTTACTTCATCAGGACTCATTGTGTCCTATGAGCCAAACCTTCCTGCAGGCGCCACCATCGTTGTGATTGCGGGGCTCGCCTATCTTCTTGCCACTGCCGTGAAGGGCTTGTCAACAAGATTTCATGGACGCGGAGACAAATAGTCTATTCATATTCTCTCACGTGGAACATGAGTCATGTTTATCCTAAGGTGACCTCTATATATGGTATTTTTTCTTGACGCTTATGCTCTCCTTTGGTATGTGATCACGTTCTTGTATATGTAATCGAAGCGACTTCTGCGCGGAATTTGAGAAAGGGGATGCTGGTGAGAATTATTGCAATTGCGAATCAAAAGGGAGGATGCGGTAAAACCACTACGGCGATCAATCTTTCATCTTGTTTGGTACTGAGGGGACAGAGGGTTCTGCTCATTGATTTCGACCCTCAGTCACATGCCACCATGGGTTTAGACATAGACTTCGATCCCGAAAAAAGCATGTATCACGTGATGGCGCCCAGGCAGATTGGGCAACCGGGCATTGAAGACATTGTTGTACCTGTTAAAGAGGACTTTGATATTGCTCCCTCAGACACCAGACTCAGTGCCATCGAACAGGAGCTTGCAGGGGTCGAAGGGAGAGAGAACAGACTCATGGAGGCTCTCCAGGCACTTAAGCTACAGTATGATTTCGTCATCATTGACTGTCCGCCGAGCATTGGGCATTTGTGTTTCAATGCCCTTCGTGCCAGTGAGGAGGCCATTATTCCGATTGACATGAGCCTCTTTTCGCTTCGAGGGGTTGCCAAACTAACAGACATAATCATCCTGCTCGAAAACAGTTGTGGTCATGCCATAGAAACCCGTGCCCTTGTTACAATGTATGACTACAGGACTCGATACTCCCGACACGTTTTAGAGAAGGTTAGGGAAAAGTTCAAAGAAAAGGTTTTTGAGGCGGTGATTCGTTACAATATCCGTCTCAGGGAGACGTTAGACTATGGCTTGCCTGTCGGCGACTATGATAAGCATGCTATTGGTCAAAAAGATTACGAGAAGTTGGCCGACGAAGTCATGTCTTCGAGAATCGCTGCCATGGCTCGGGAGGGAGACGTCTCAAACACCGCGCATGACATTTTGCGAAAGACAGAGGAATATATCGATTCCATAGAGGAAGCTCCAGTGCCTGTGGAGCCCTCGTCTGAATTTGAGGAGGTTTTTCCCTATCCAGCTCAATCCTCGTATTCAGCAATGATAGAAGCTATTGCGACGAACCTCGGCGATCCGAGTTCAGAACATGAAGAGAAAATTGAAGAATTCGAATGATTGCTGGCCCCTCATTCGCCTCTATTCTATTTCATAGGCTACGCTGACCTGGACACGGATTTGGCTTTCTCCTATCTCAATCGGCGGCGCCCCTGCTGCGGCTTCAGCCTTCATATCGGCCGCCCGGAACGTATATGGCCTGGGCGGCATGTGAATCGGATGAGTGCTGAGTGAAGTGATGCGTTTTAACTTCACGCCCGCTGCCTGGGCCAAAGTTCTAGCCCGGTCCATGGCTTCCTGTGTTGCTTGGGTTAAAGCTTCCTTTTCTAGGGGCTCTTTGTTTTTGATGTAAAATTGAATATGATGAATATTGTTGGCGCCACTTTCCAGAGCTTTCCCGACAATTTTGGAAACATGCTTGGACAAATGCTCAGCCTCAAATCCTTCCAGCTTAAGCTCAATCGCATTGTGCACTTCTTAAATGTTGCTCGAAATTAATGAGAGCTTTCTGAAATGCTTTACAAGTAAGGATTTGAGGATGATAAAGCACTCAGCAGCCCTAAAATACTGAAGATGGGGAGAAGCGGCCTCCCTGCCGCGTATCCACGCTGAGGTCTCGCATCGTTGACGAATAATCGTCAACAACGATTTTGGACCACAGGGAGGCCTGAGCCTTGTGTACCACAAACCAAATCTTAAGCCAACATGAAAAAATATGAATAAATATTACTTGTGGTTACAATAGTGCTGGACATTATTCCCTGCCTATTGTAGTTAAAAATAGCCTCCGTGCGTTTGTTAGCCATAACAAAACGGAGGCGGTCTTGAATTTTCCTGCATTTGAAAATTGGTTGTCCAGTCGTATAGCTGTAAAAAGTCGTCTCAAAAAGGTCTGCCTTTGCTTTGTTATGTTCCTGATGATAGAGACCCGCAAACATTCATTGCAGGAAGCGGCAAGATTTTGGGGGATGAACAAGTCCCAATTTAGTAGGTTTCTGAAGAATCATTCACCATTAGCCATCTACACTTTGGAAGAGTTGTCCAAGAGGCAAGCCAAGCAATTGTCTAAGATTTTGAACTGGTTGGCAAAAGGCAGCCTTCCATGGAAGATAGCCATTTTGATTGACAGTACAATCCAACACAGATCAAGTTTGCATACGGATAACGCCAAGAGATTTAATCATGGCTAAGGATTTGTAATAGGCCATCAATGGACAAATATTGTTTTAGTAATCAACGATATGATTATTCCCCTGCCTCCTATAGCCTTCCATACCAAGAAATATTGCCGCAAAAACAACCTCGAATATAAGACAGAGAATGT
>DAOUWN010000284.1 GCA_030667105.1 Deltaproteobacteria bacterium | reverse complement strand
TCAAAGAGCTTCGCAGCATCGGTATCCAGCCTGATATTCTTCTTTGCCGCACAGACCGCTTTTTGTCCAAGGAGATAAAGTCAAAAATAGCGCTGTTCTGCAACGTGGACGTTGATCAAGTCATCACGGCAAAAGACGTTGAAACGATCTATGAGGTGCCCCTGGTTTTCCATCAGCAACACCTGGATGACAAGATCGTGCAACTCCTTAATATCTGGACCCGTGCCCCCAGGCTGGAGGACTGGGAGCGTCTGGTAGAAAAAGTCAAGCAACCCAAAGACTCAGTGACCATTGCTATTGTAGGCAAGTACATCCACCTGCGGGAGTCTTACAAGAGCCTCAACGAGGCATTGTGCCACGGTGGCATTGCCAATGACTGCAAAGTGGACCTGGATTTTGTGGATTCGGAAACCATTGACGAGGCAAGCTGTCGAGAACGCCTCCGAGCGGCCCATGGCATTCTGGTCCCAGGCGGTTTTGGCACTCGGGGAATTGAAGGTAAAATCAGGGCGATACGGTTTTGCCGAGAAAACGAGATCCCATTTTTCGGAATTTGCCTCGGCATGCAAATGGCCGTGGTGGAATATGCCCGCCACGTTGCGAAAATGGAGGAAGCACACAGCACAGAGTTCGATGAGACTACCTCCTTTCCGGTCATCTATCTGATGACAGAATGGTTTGACTACAGATCGCAGACAGTACAAAGAAGGGACATCACATCCGACAAAGGGGGAACAATGCGTTTGGGGGCCTATCCGTGCATGCTTCAGGAGGACTCGGTGGCCTACAGGGCGTACAAGAAAAAGGAGATCTCAGAAAGACATCGTCACAGGTATGAGTTTAATAATGAGTTTAAAGAAAGGCTGCAGCAGGCCGGTCTTTTTGCGAGCGGTTCTTCTCCGGACGGCAAGCTGGTTGAAATCGTGGAAATGGCGGACCACCCATGGTTTCTCGGATGTCAATTCCATCCTGAATTCAAGTCCATACCCATGGACCCCCACCCTCTTTTTGTCTCTTTCATACGAGCAGCCCTCGATCACAAGCACAAACAGCCCTGACCTCTCACAGGACGACTTCGGGGACTTCCATCTCTCCTTTGCGGAAGGCTGTTAGAAAGGCGTTGACCACTTTGGGATCAAACTCTGTCCCAGAACCCTTTGCTATAATCTCCCTGGCATCGTAAGTGGACATTGCCTTCCGATAAGGACGATCGCTGGTCAGCGAGTCATACACATCAGCCACCGCAATGACCCGGGCCTCTACGGGGATTTTGTCTCCGGAAACAGCGTGGTAGCCAGAGCCGTCGAATTTATCGTGGTGGGCCAGGACGATCGGGATGATCCGACACAGCGGGCCCCCTATCGGCTCCAACATATCGACACCTTTTTCCACGTGTTTCTTCATCCCTTCGTACTCGTCATGGGTCAAGCGGGCAGCCTTGTAGAGAAGCTGACGACTGATATCCAGCTTGCCAATGTCATGGAGTAGTGAGGCATCACGTATGTCTTGGACCTGTTGCGGAGTGAATCTGAGGTAGGATGCAATCTTGGCTGCATAGATAGAAACGCGATAGGAATGATTTTCCGTGTACTTGTCTTTGGAGACAAACTGGCGCAGGATGAGCAGGAGACCATGGTAGGTCTGCTGCAGTTCCTTCACGCGGGCTTCGTGATGTTCGTGGAGGGTTCCCATGGCATAGGCAGTAACCACCAGAATGCCTGCCCAGGCCGTGAGGTCGTACCAACGATCTTCAACGAACTGGGCTGTGGGCATTTCGCTCAACAGGTCTGGGTTGAAATGGGCAAGGAGTCCGACCAGAAAAACACTGGCAAAAGCCGTGAAGGTGGCGTGACGCCGACCGTAGAAATAGGCGGAAAACAGGGTAGGCAGAGTGTAAAAGCCAAGGACCATGCGCTGCGCAGTAACCAGATAATTCATGATCGTGGCAATGGTCAGCAAGGATAAGATCAGCCACAATTCCTTGTTCACTTCGGCCACGCTGCCGACGAATGATGATTTGAGTCTGGTGATCCAGTTCTCTTTGGACTCGAGCGCCTCAGAGGGCTGATTAGGCAGACTGTCAAATAGCCTGTGGCCTTCGCAAGCAGCGCCTTCCTGAGAAGGTATGCTTTTCTCATCAGGTACGGATTCTTCCGGCGCCTCCACCTTTGGGATAAAATCAGCTATCGCCCCGAGCTTTTCGAGGTTTGCAACGATCATCCCTGCCGCCTTTGCAGGGACGTTTTTGCTCAAGACAACCGGCGCCTTTTTCACCAGAGCGGCCACTTTCTGCTGGGACACATTCTTGAAGACCTTTGCAAGGAAAGCCCCCACCTCCTCTTCCACGTTGCCGCTGGGCACGGCCTTAAGAACTAAAGTCCCGGTGTCATGTTCGATCATAAAGCGTTCCTCCAAGCTTTTAAGCGGGCAGACCGCGAGAAACCTACCCCACCAATTTCATTATCGCATTATCTTGATTCGGTTGTATTAAACAGAGTGCCAGGATCTTTTAGAACAGTAGTGACCTATATCGGCAATTTGAACGATGTTCTTGAGAAATCTCTGTGGTCGATATCCAAGAATGCCCTGTGGAGATTGAGATCAGGCCTCAAGTGCGTCACTATTCTGCTTTCCTGCAATGTTTTCCTGGCTCTTCATCAAGAAGTCCCGGACATTTTCAGGGAATGTCTTCAGCTTCTTGTTCAAAGAAGGAAGGAGCCTTCTTTTGACGAATTCGGCAAAGGATTTTTCTGAGAAATTCAACACATTCATATACTCGCCAAGAAAGGCTGTTGGCAGTTCGTCTTCGCTTTTCCCTCGCAAGTATTCATAGCACAGGTGAGCGATGTACAAAACGGTCACATTTTCCCTGTGTTCTGCAGGGACTTTCTCGGGAGGCAACCATTCAGGGTAACACTGATATTCAAGGCTCTGACAGACTACATCAGGGATATTCCATTTTCTTAGGAGCAGCGATCCGATCTTCGCGTGGTCGAGCATGTCAATAAGAATTCCCATTTTG
>DAOUWN010000151.1 GCA_030667105.1 Deltaproteobacteria bacterium | reverse complement strand
TGGTTTTCACCAGAGATGAAGTCCGCCGTCTCCTGGCTCATCTGAATGATGTGAATTGGCTGATGGCCAGTTTGTTGTATGGAAATGCCGGTGGGGAAAAACCAGGCTGACCCGATTCATTCTGTCAGGTTCTTGATAAACTCCTCCACGACCCCGACTCCCTCTTTTTCCACCAGGCGAATCGTTTGTGTGCCAATGACTGCAATATCGACTTTTCCTTTCAGGAAGTCGATGTCCTCTTTGTCTTTGACCCCGAAACCGAGCGCCAGTGGAAGGCCGGTTGCCTTGCGGCACCGAGCAAGATATCTCTCCAGTTGTCCGGAGAAATCCGTATCTACTCCGGTTACGCCTTTTCTGGCCACGCAATAGATGAAGCCCTGTGCAAAGGATGCAATGTATTTCATGCGCTCCGCGGTCGTAGTGGGCGAGAATATGAAGATCGGGGCGAGATTGTGTTTTTCCATTGCCTTGAGGTAGTCTTGCCCCTCCTCCGGGGGGAGATCCGGGACGATAGCCCCTCGCAGATGTCCATCGGCCGTGTCTGCGGCAAACCGATCAACCCCGTATTTGAAGAGGATGTTGTAGTAACTCATAAAGAGGAAGGGTATGTCAAAGGTTCGGGTAACCTTTTGGGCAAAATCGAAACACTTCTTAACGGTTGTACCGCGTGCCAAGGCCTTTTGATTTGCGTGAAGGATTACCGGGCCGTCTGCAATAGGTTCGGAAAAGGGGATCTGCAGTTCCATCAGGTCAACACCACCTTTGACCATCGCCTGGATGATCTTGAAGGAGTCTTCAAATGTAGGGTACCCGAGGACTATATGGGTCATCAGCAGAATCTCTTTTTCACTCAGCCTGCTGCGCAGGTACGACTCAAGCATGGTATTGCTCCGCTTTATTCTTGATGAATTCTTGCCACTTCGGATCACCAAATGCGTCGGCAACCGTAAAGATGTCTTTGTCGCCTCTTCCGGACTGATTGATCAGTATGATATCCTCTTTAGAGAGTGTGGATGCCTCCTTGAATGCCTGGGCAAAGGCATGTGCTGACTCCAGGGCGGGGATCAATCCTTCCTTTTGAATAGTGAGCGATAAGGCATCCACGACCTCTCGGTCTGTTGTAGCCTCAAAGCGGACACGGCCGCTCTCCTTGAGCTGTGCCAGGATAGGCGAGACCCCCACATAATCTAATCCTGCTGCAACGCTGTGAGTTTCCTTCATCTGGCCATCACTGTTTTGAAGAAAATATGTCTTGTACCCCTGGGCTACACCGATGCTCGCGTCTTCGGAACAGAGCCGTGCCGCGTGTTGACCAGAGTCCAAGCCACGGCCAGCGGCCTCGACACCGACGAGTTCCACAGGATCATCCAAAAAACCACTGAATATCCCTAGTGCATTGGAGCCTCCTCCCACACAAGCGTAGATGCGTGTGGGCAGCCTTTCCTCACATTTCAAGATCTGATTGCGAGCCTCCTTTCCGATGATTGACTGAAAGTAAGCGACCATCTCCGGAAAAGGGTGCGGACCGCAGGCTGTGCCCAGCACGTAGTGTGTGGTATCCATATTGGTCACCCAGTCGCGGAAGGCTTCATTGATGGCATCCTTTAAAATCCGGGTTCCTTCCAGCACAGGGATAACCTCGGCGCCCAGCCTTTCCATCCAGAAGACATTGGGACGTTGTCGTTCCACATCCACCTCTCCCATATAGATCGTACACTTAAACCCAAATTTTGCTGCCATGGTGGCAGTTGCCACCCCGTGCTGGCCGGCCCCGGTCTCAGCAATGACGCGGGTCTTTCCCATTCTCTTTACCAGGAGCCCCTGACCCATAACATTGTTTGCCTTGTGTGCGCCAGTGTGGTTCAGGTCTTCCCGCTTGATGTAGATGCGCCCTCCGCCAAAGCGGGCAGTAAGGTTTTCGGCAAAGGTGAGAGGGGTCGGCCGGCAGGAATAGGTGGACATAATCTCAGTATACTCTTTCCAGAAGGAAGGGTCGTTTTTTGCTTTTTGAAATGTCTCGACAAGTTCATCAAAGGTAGCAATAAGGATCTCAGGGAGATAGGCCCCTCCGAATCCCTTATAGTAGCCCCGCTCGATCATGTGATATCCCTCGCCTGTTTAGGTTTTGATACAGAGTCACTTCCCGATTTCATGGCTTGTTCCACAAAACGCCGCATCTTGTCGTGGTCTTTTATGCCGGGCCTTGATTCCACACCGCTGCTCACATCCACGCCGTGGGGGCACACTGCCTGAATGGCTTCTCTCACATTTTCCGGTGTCAGGCCGCCGGACAGGATCACCGGGCCATATTTTCCGGCCTCTCTCGCCAGTGTCCAATCAAATGCCTTTCCTGTGCCCCCCTGTTGCCCCTTAACATAGGTGTCCAGGACAAATCCGTTGACGCAGCCCTTGTAGACTGCCATGAGTTCTACGCATTGCCTGTCTTTGACTCGTATGGCTTTTAGGAGCCTAAGGTTCAAGGCCTTGCAGTAGTCCGGGGTTTCATTGCCATGCAGTTGAATCCAGTCGAGTCTGCAAAAAGCAGCCATCTGGCTCACCGAGTCCATATCTGCATCCACAAACACCCCTACAGTACTTACAAAGGGCGGCAGCGATAAGGTTATTTTTCGAACCACGTGGGGATCTACCCTTCGGGGACTCTCAGCCAGGACAAACCCCAGGGCATCTACGCCGAGGCTGGCGGCAAACTGGGCGTCAGTCTCACGGGTGATTCCGCAGAGTTTTATTTTAGGTGTCGAGTGCAACATTTAAGCAAAAAAAACCACGAAAACACGAAACGAGTTGCAGTTCTAATTAGTGCCTGAACGAAAACTACCCTTTCATGTCATTTCGACCGAAGCGAGAAATCTGTTGTTAGCTTAACATGTGGGATTTACAGATTTCTCCCTTCGGTCGAAATGACAACAAAAGTGGCCCCAATGAGAAAAAGGGGGGTTCCGTTCAGGCACTAATCACTTTCTTCACGAGAATTGAACAACTCTTTAATCTTTGCCCCAATATCTCCTGCCTCCATAAGGGCGGTGCCTACCAGCACGGCATCAACTCCTGCTTCGATAAGGCGCCTGATGTCATCATGGCTCTTAATGCCACTTTCGCTCACACAGAGCGCTTCTTTTGGTAAACCTGGGACAAGGTCGATAGTCGTAGAAAGGTCCACTGCAAATGTTTTTAGGTCCCTGTTGTTGATTCCGATTAGGTCAGCGCCTGCCTCAACGGCCTTGTCCCGCTCCTGTTCCGTGTGGATCTCTACCAGGGCATCAAGCCCGAGATCTTTGCAGATATCAAGAAAGGCGCGAAGCTGGTCATCATAAAGGATGGCTACGATCAACAAGACTGCGTCGGCGCCAAAGGCTCGCGCTTCATAGATCTGAAAAGGGTCGATAATGAAATCCTTACGCAACACGGGAATACTAACGGCTTGCTTAACCTCCCTCATGCTGGCAAGGCTTCCGTTAAAAAATTGCCCGTCAGTAAGTACGGAAATGGCTGAAGCGCCAAAGTCTTCATAGATTTTTCCAATGCGAACAGGATCAACGTCTTTGCGAATCAGACCAGCAGAGGGCGATGACTTCTTGACCTCAGCGATTAACGCTATAGTTGAAGATCGTGCCAGGGCTTGTCGAAACCCTCGTGGTGTCTCAACTGCCTCTGCAAGTCTCTTCAGGCTGGCAAGAGACGTTACCTCCCTGAGGGCTGCAATCTCTTTCTTTTTATGGGCCACAATTTGATCGAGTATCATATATGAAAGGCCTAAAGTTAAGGATGGAATCACTCGTAATTCAGGAATTGTGAAAAACCGAATTGAAACTAACGTCAATCAAAGACCAAAAAACAGACCACGAAAACGCGAAATAGAAGTTCAACGTCCCATAGTTGCCAAGGTTTGAGTGCTCCATATTCGATCTTGCCTCCACAGGCAAAAGACAAAACGGTGAAGGAAAAGCCCTGTAGAAGGAAGCCCCTTGGGTGTGCTGCCTGCCCAGACCGAAGGCGGTAATGGACCCTTCCCCATACCTTTTCTTTCGTGTTTTCGTGCTTTCGTGGTTATCCTTCTTATTATGATTCAGTCTCAGTCCGAGCCTCGTTTGTTTTTCTTATCAGTTGCTCGAGTTTCTGGGCCGCCATGCCCGAGTCTATGCTTTCGGCAGCCATGTTGATGCCTTCGTGTATGTCCTGTGCCTTGCGGGCGGCATAAAAGGCGGCCCCTGCATTCAAGAGCACGATGTCACGTTTGGGGCCGGGCTGGCCGGCCAGGATTTCTCGGACAATAGTGGCGTTCTGTTTGGCATCTCCACCCCTGATATCTGAGATATCGGCCCGCGTCATGCCGAAATCTTCGGGTTCTATGCTATAGTTGCTTATAGCGCCATCTCGCAGTTCGCTAACTTGAGTAGGCCCTACGATGCTGATTTCATCATAACTTCCTTCTCCGAAAACCACGAGGGCGCTTGTGCTCCCCAGATGGTTCAATACTTCCGCCATTATGGAAGTGAGCCCTGACTCGTATACGCCAAGGACCTGCACGTTTGCTTTGGCCGGATTGGTCAAGGGGCCAAGAACGTTAAATATGGACCGGATACCCACTTCGCGTCTTGGTCCAATAGCATACTTCATAGCCCCGTGGAGCTTGGGTGCAAATAGAAATCCAATGCCGATGCTCCTGATACACTCCTCTACCACCTCCGGGGTCACGTCCAGGTTTACGCCCAAGGCCTCCAGGACATCAGCGCTACCGCACTGGCTGGACACACTCCGATTTCCGTGCTTGGCCACCTTGAGCCCGCCACCAGCAGCCACAAGAGCGGTGGTCGTTGAGACGTTAAAGGTATTGGTCCCGTCGCCACCCGTGCCACAGGTGTCCACAATGGTTTCCCTGTCCACATTGATTTCATCCCTATCAATACTGACAGCACTGTTTTGAATTCGAATTGGTGTGGCCTTTGCGCGCATAACCCGGGCGGCCCCGGTGATTTCTGCGATGGTCTCACCCTTCATGCGAAGGGCTGTTATGAAGGCCCCAATTTGTGCATCCGTGGCCTTGCCTTCCATGATTTCTTCCATGACACTAATCATTTCTTCTTCTGAAAGGTCTTTGCCTTGCACCACTTCTTGAATCATCTCCTTAAACCTGACCACCTCCGTAAACCTCCCCTTGAAATCACTGTCGCAAAAAATTGAGCAAGATCTTTTCACCCTCCTGGGTTAGAAACGATTCGGGGTGAAACTGCACCCCTTCAATGGGCAGATCATTGTGCCTGATTCCCATGATCTCCCCCTGCTCCGTCTCAGAAACGATTTCCAAACACCCGGGCAAGCTGGCACGGTCTACCACTAAAGAGTGGTAACGGGTTGCCTCAAAGGGTCGCTGGACACCCTTGTAACAGTTTTTACCGTCGTGATAGATGCGAGAGACCTTGCCGTGCATCAGACGGTCGGCTGGCACCACCTTGCCCCCAAAGGCCTCGGCAATGGCTTGATGTCCGAGGCATACCCCCAGGATGGGAACTCTTTCTGCAAAATAGCGAATTGCCGAAAGCGTAACCCCTGCCCTGGCAGGCACTCCTGGCCCAGGAGATATGACGAGCCTGTCCGGTCTGAGCCCTCCAAGCTGTTCAAGAGAGATCTCATCGTTTCTAAAGACCTGCATGGTCTCCCCAAAACCCCCGAAGGCCTGAACTAGGTTGTAGGTAAATGAATCGTATTTATCGATAATGAGTATAATAGATTTTCTCCATTCCTTCAGCCCTAACTTTTTACGTAACCGTTCACGGTTACAAAATAATGAACATCGAACATCGAACATCGAACGTCCAACATCGAATGTTGAATGGGAAAACAGGAAACAGAAGAATTATTTAAGATTTTCATTACGACTATCAAAACGGCCGTTCGACAGGCTCACGGTCCCGAGCCAAGTCGAGGGACTCACGGCCCTGAGTGGAG
>DAOUWN010000253.1 GCA_030667105.1 Deltaproteobacteria bacterium | reverse complement strand
TCCACACTGTGCCCGCCGACCAGAACCACACCAGCCTCTTTCATCTTATCCAAACCGCCCTGGATGATCTGTCTGAGGACGGCGATGTCCATATCTTTAATGGGAAAGGCGACAAGGTTCATGGCCGTCTTAGGTACCCCGCCCATGGCATAGACATCGCTTAAGGCATTGGCTGCGGCAATGCGGCCAAAATGATAGGGGTCATCCACAATAGGTGTGAAAAAATCGAGGGTTTGCACCAAAGCCGTATCGGGAGTAAGTTTATAAACGCCTGCGTCGTCAGATGTCTCCATCCCTACAAGAAGATTGTGATCGCTGATCACAGGCAGATCCCTCATTACCTCTTCCAGGTCCCCTGGAATCATTTTGGCAGCTCAGCCTGATGCCCTGACTTTTTCGGTTAGATTTATGTCATCTATTGGCATGAACATATTTTAGCACAGGTGAGATATGTTTGATGGTTGTATTTTGCTGTCTCGACCAGGACGATCTCCAGGGCCTTTGGGATTTCCTTGATAATGTCAACAACCTGTGTTGCAGGTGTTGGTTTCGCCAGGGCCCCAGCCAGGCGATTGGCCCTGGCAGCGATGGTCGCCGCCTCCTCCACAGCATATCCCCCGTAGGCAAGGGCTGCCACCATGCCGGTCAGTGTATCTCCTGTGCCTCCAATCGCTTCCAAGGCCTCCACCCTTGGGGTGTCAACCGTGGCCAGAATACTCTCCCTCGTGCATATATAATCTTTTGCCCCCTTGATCAATAGAGTCTTGGCGGCATTTTCTCCTTCAAAGGCCTTCTTGATCAAATTCGGGACGTTGTCTTCTTCATGAAGGATGAAGCCTCTAGTGTAGAACGGATGTGGCGCTTTGTCATCGGCAAGAAAGGCCAGTTCTCCGATGTCAGGGGTAAAAAGATCGTAGCTTGGAGCAAAACCGCTCATTTTGGCCGCGTACATATACCCCGCGTCAGCAATGAGGACCGGAAGTTCGTCTTCTTCTTCCAGTGCCCACAATATCCGGTTGTGCCAGTCCACATCAGGTTGAAGATAATGAAAGGTGATCACCTTGGCCCCGGCGTGTGGAAGACAGTCTTTGAGGCGCTTGTAAAGCTTTCTGCTGCCGTCCCCTAACCCCTCATCTCCCACAAGAAAGGAAAAAGGCATGGCAAGGCCGAGCGTCTCGCATGTCACGGATGCGGCAGCGATCATGGCAGGTGTCCCACGGTTGACTGATGTCTTGTGGCCGTCTAAGGACAAAAAATCATCCTTCAATGTGACTGTCCCCGCAATCGGCGGGAAATCCTTATCCGGGACTGTGCCGATTAGAGCGAGCATTGGCGCTTTATCTCCTCATAAGCCAAGTGCAGCGCATATCCGCAAAGGGTGTGGCCAATTTCCCTTGGAGACGGAGATTGTCTAAGATCTTTTCCCACTAGCCTTGCTCCCAGGTAAGGTACATCCGGGCAACCCCCTCCTGAAATATTCACAATTTTCAAGGTCTCTTTCTCTATGGTGAGTTTCATGTTGGCTGCTCGAACCATGAGATGTTGCCCGTAGTCTGTAGTCTTAAAGACATCCACGGGTCCTAAGAGCGGATCATCCACAGGCACTGCTTCCAACGGTGAAACCTTGTTAGCTTCCAGCACCCTCAAGATATTCAACTGTTCAACCAGTGGGAATTCAATGACCATATCGCAGCCTGTCCGCAGATCAGGAGGGGGACCCATGACACGAACCTTCCACCCCTTTTTCTCCAAAAGGGATTTGGCCTTGATCACTTCGCTGGTATTGTGAAAGGAAAGAAATCCACGATCCGGGCTCTTTCCCCCTGGCTTTGACTTTTTCTTGCGTCTAAAGACCTTTAACATCAATCTGCCTTATGCCTTCTTGATCAGGACCTTGTACCCCGTTTCTGATTCGCTAACCTCGGCCACCTCCCAGCCCTGACTCTCGGCTGCGCGGCTAACGTTTTCCCTGGAGGTCACCGTATCCACCAAAACCTCGATTTCCCCCTGGTCAAGGCTCTTAATTATATTCAACGTCATGAGCACAGGTTGTGGACAGGACAGTCCGCTTGCATCAACTATTTCCGGCATTTTAACCTCCTTATAAAATCGTGTAACGATTTTATGTTGTTAAGCCTTTTGTCTCATGGTCAGTCCGATAAAGGTGCACACCATAAGACCAATAGTCACCGCGGCAATACCGTGGGGGCCGACCCCTTTGGGTGAACTGGCCAGCCCAAAGTTGTGGGCAAAGCCTGCGCCAACGATCATGCCAAGGACAAAGATAGCCGCATCACCATCGCCTTCCCCGGCCAGGAATAGCTGGCGGCCCGGGCAGCCGCCGGCAAGGCAAAAGGCCAGGCCCGCCAGGACCATGCCACTGAAGTTCCATACGTGCATGGTGTGGGCAACCGGTTGTTTGGCAAATCCGGGATGAAACTGCCCCACGATCAAGTTAGTCAGAAAGGCGAAGACAATCAGCGCCAAAACGCCATAAAAAAGATGGGGTATACGGAACAAGATCAGGTCTCGAAAGGCCCCCATGGTGCAGAACCTGCTCCATTGCGCCAGAAACCCGATGGCAAGGCCTATGATCAGAGAAATCGCGATGGGCGCATGCATGGCTCCCGGACCCTTAAGGCTGTAAAAAAGAATGCCACTCTTTGCCTCGCCTTTAACCTGCGGAAAGATGAGGAGCAGTACAAGAAACCCAAGCATGATCAGAGGCATGAGCCAGCCCACGGATGTGTATGTCTTCTCGTTGCGGCCAAGGTTATAGCCGGCCTTGAGAAAAAGTGTGCCGATCCATATCCCACAGATCAGTCCAAGGAGGCCAAGTATGGCGTTCCAGTCACCAGCAGAAAAGCGCAGCATGGCACGCCAGGGACACCCCAGGAAAACCAGTGCACCGATCATGGCAAACACGCCCAGTACAAAGCGAACAATAGGAGCGGAACCGGCACGGCCCTTAAACTCTCCGACGCAATAGGCAGCAATCAACGCCCCCAGGACAAACCCGATGATCTCAGGCCGCATGTACTGCACCACGCCTGCACGGTGCAGACCTATGGCCCCTGCAATGTCCCTTTCAAAACAGGCCACGCACACGCCCATGTTGCCGGGGTTTCCCCACTTTTGAAGCAGAGGCGCAAACACACCGATAAACGCTCCAACCGAGATAATACCCCACGTAGTGCCCAAAAAGCTTTTCATCTTTCCCATCAAGTTTCTCCTTTCCTCACAAACCCGCCTTCGCTCTGACGAGCTTCGGCGCGGTTCGCCTTGCCTTCGCGCAGCGAAGGCGCTTGCGCCGCGTGTCATCCCTGCAGCAAGTCGCCGGGTATTCCGGCGAAGGCGAATAAACGACAGACACCATCGTTTAGCGATATTTTACTGAACGAAGGCGAATAAGTCCAATATGTAATATCGATAGCACGGTGCCTGCGGCATTGAAAATATCAATAGTTGCAACCTATCTTCCAGATACTCAACCCAAAGAGGCAAGATCTATCGCCGTCATCTGCTGCGTGAATCCTTTCGGGAAAATGGCAAAGTCAAAGTGGTTCGGCCGATCCTGGTTAGTGCGGGAGTGTCAAAATTCAGACATCATTGACGGTGTCATGTCATGATCCTATGACATGGTGCACTTTTCCACCCTGTTTCATGATTCTTTGCATTCCCGCTTTCTCTTTCTATCTGCGTAG
>DAOUWN010000130.1 GCA_030667105.1 Deltaproteobacteria bacterium | reverse complement strand
TTTCCATCCTCGTTGTTCGGTTTTCCACAGGCGAATCCAGGTTAAGAGATTATGGGCGGAATTTTTTTATGATGATATTCTTTATTGTTTTATAGTGTTTTGTATTGGCCGTTAGCAAAGGTAGACCGTAAATCACTGCGGTGGCTCCAATCAAAGCATCTGCCAGTTGGATAGAATGACTGACGTAATATTGCTCAACCAAGAACATGGCTTTGGCTGAAATCTCCTCATTAATGTAAATTATTCCGGCTTTCCATCTCTTGAGAGAATTCCTCAAGATATTCAACTCCTCTTTATTCCGAAGCCCCTGCACCAGCTCCATGTAAGTTACAACCGATATTGAGAAACCTTTCAAATTCCTTATTGCCCGGTTGGCTTTTTCATCTCCGCGCATATACCAAACGAGCACATCCGTATCAACCAGCATCTAAAACCTGCCTCTTCGTAGCTTCCGGACATATCTTTCCACATCTTTGGCATGATCATAGTCTTTCCATATGCCAAAAAGAGGATCCGCTTGTGACTGTGTTTTGTTAGCTTCTTTGAGAGGAGCCAATTTCGCACAGGGTTTGCCTCGATAGGTGATGATAACCTCTTCCCCTCGGGAAACAACATCCAGAAGATTTCTAGAATAAAATCTCAAATCTTTAGCAGAGGCACGCATGACGAATTCCCTTTTGTTAAAGTTTATATTTTGAAATATAAACTTGATCCATTTGAATGTCAAGCACATTCAGATCTTCTGGGGTGGCCTGAACTTCTACCCCGTTTCAAGCTCATGGGTGTTGGGGGGTAACTGATTCAGGAGGCAGGCAGGCAAGGAGGAAAGGACCTGGACATCCGGCTTGATTTAACAGGCAGATGTGGTATCTAGTTTGAAGTCTCAAAGTTTGATAATAGTCCACCTATCAACATGATTATTTATCCTGTCAATGAATAGGGTGGGTGAAAAAGCCGTTTCTCAAAACACTTTAAAAACGAGGTGATTAGCGGCATTTGTTTTGAATTTGGAACATTCGGATTTCGATATTGTTTCGCATTTCGGATTTCGATATTCGGATTTTCTATGTTGTTCCTGTGATTTGAGGACATGTTAAATTGCCAAAATCAAGCAATGAACTTTCAAGACACTGCAATAGTAGTATCTGAATTTGAGGCAGGCCGCTGCATGCTTGGGAGGCTCCCTCACGGCAGAGATCTGTTGGGAGCTGTGGAGGATTTTTGTGCGGACCATTCGATTCAAACCGCGGTCTTTTCAATTATCGGGGCGGTTTCATCTCTAACCTTTGGCGCCTATGACCAGAAGCAGCAGGTATATGTCACTGTCAAGAAAGACGAGCCATTCGAAATTGTCCATTGTACCGGCAATGTCTCGTTGAAAGACGGCAAGCCCAGTCTTCATGCACATGGGGCGTTTGCAGATATAAATGGTCAAACCATTGGAGGGCATGTCTTTTCCGGGACCATGATCTATGCAGGAGAGATCTACATCCGTGAACTCTTGGGCGCGCCTGTGACAAGAGAATACGACGAGGAAACAGGGCTGTTTTTGTGGGAGATGAGGAGGAAGATCGACGATGGATCTAAGACTGGAACGGGTTGAAAACCCCAAGAAACGTCCGGACGACTCTAATCTGGGCTTTGGGCAGGTTTTTACTGATCACATGTTCAACATGGATTACGCGCCTGAGTCCGGATGGCATAACGCGCGCATTGAACCCTACGGCCCCATTGTCATGGATCCGGCCACCATGGTCCTTCATTACGGTCAGGCCATTTTTGAGGGCCTGAAGGCATACCGGACCAGTGACGGCAAGATCCAACTGTTTCGACCAGAGCGGAATGTAGCCAGGTTCAACCGGTCAGCACAGATTATGTGCATCCCCGAGGTTGACGAGGCCTTTGCTTTGAGCGCCATAAAGAGACTGGTTGCCATTGAGAAGGATTGGGTTCCCAGGGCGCCCGAAACATCGCTCTATATTCGCCCCACTATCGTTGCCATGGACCCCTACCTGGGTGTGCGCCCGTCATACACCTACCGTTTTTTTATTATCTTGTCTCCAGTGGGCGCTTATTATCCTGAAGGCTTCAATCCTGTGAAGATATGGGTTACTGACAAGTATGTTCGAGCAGTGCGGGGTGGCGTGGGCGAAGCCAAGACGCCGGCCAACTATGCTGCGAGTCTTTTTGGGGCCGAGGTGGCCAAAGAGGCTGGTTACACCCAGGTACTGTGGCTTGATGCTGTCGAACGGCGGTACATAGAAGAGGTGGGCACCATGAATATCTTCTTTGTCCTTAACGGAGAGCTGGTGACCCCGCCCCTTGGAGGGAGCATCCTGCCGGGTATTACCCGGGATTCTGTTCTTGCCCTGGCTCGGCGCTGGAATGTGCCAGTGGCCGAACGACCTGTCACAATAGACGAAATCATGGACGCGCACAAGAATGGTTCCCTTCAGGAGATATTTGGCTCGGGAACGGCCGCGGTGATTTCTCCGGTAAATCATCTGGCATGGCGAGATGAAGAGTTGACGATTGGGGATGGCGGAGTCGGGCCCATGGCCCAAAAGTTTTATGCGGCTATCACTGATATTCAGTACGGCCGGGCCGAAGATCCCTCTGGGTGGATTGTTCCGGTAGAATAGAAACAGTAAGGATGGTGGAGAGTTATCAGAGATGATCATTGAGCAGGTCAAAGTCGGTTTTATGGAGGTTTTCTGCTACATTCTGGGCTGCGAAGCCACACACAAAGGGCTCCTGATTGATCCGGCAGGAGACGAAGAGCATATCTTGGATACGGCTCGTGGTTTGGGGCTGACCATCGAGTCTGTGGTCAACACCCATGGCCACCCTGATCACACGTGCGGCAACGGGAAAATTGTGGATCTCACAGGCGCCAAGATATACATGCATGCCCTGGACGATCGGCTTTTCAGTACACCCGAAGGGCAATCCATGGGCAGACAGATGGGGTTTGCGCCATCCCCTCCAGCAGATGTAGTAGTGGAGGACGGCGATACCATTTCCTTTGGCGAAAATGCCCTCACCGTGCTTCACACCCCTGGACACACCCCTGGCGGAATCTGCCTGTACGCAGAGAACAATCTTTTCACCGGCGATACCCTTTTTGTAGGCGCGGTGGGGCGAACGGATTTTCCAGGCGGATCTTTGGATATATTGCTTCAGTCCATAAAGGAGAAGATCCTTTCGCTCCCGGGTGAAACCATTATCTGGCCGGGCCATGACTACGGAGTAAGCCCGACTTCTACTGTGGCTCGTGAGAAAAAACACAATCCGTATATTACGGACTTTCACTTGTAGATTAGTAGACCCTAACGTTGCAAAAGTCGAGGGTGCTGCAGATCCAAGGCGTCAAGGGTGCAGCTGTAGTAATTTACCGCAAGCCCTTGACAACGCTGGAGATGCGGTGCCATCGGCTTTCCCGTGGGGTAAATAGCATGGCTGCTTTTCACTGATTTCAGGATGTCATCTGGAGTTCATTCCAGCAGAGTACTTAAAAAACGTTGAATGGCTTGTAATTATTGCTTTTAAACTCATTTTGTCATGTTATTTATGCAACTATAGGGTTGAGACAGATTCCTTGCACACACCCGATGTCAATACCGTGCTCGACTTTGAGCCCGAAGATTTTCTGACCAGCCTTTTTCGCACGGCAAGAGCCATTTTGCTGTCTCCCGGGTTGTTTTTTGAAGGCATGAAACGGGAAGGGGGCTTGCGAAACCCTCTGATGTTTCTGGCATCCTGTGTCGTAGTTCATACGGTGCTTGTTGCCCTGTTGCTCAAGAGTCAAGGCCTTATAGCCCGCAGCTTGGTCTTGGGCATTGTTCTGCCCTTTGTAACGGCGGGAGTCCTTTACTTCATCATCACAAGGCTTTTCAAAGCGTCAGGGACCTATGAGGCAGCCTTCAGGGTAAACGCCTATTCAGCGGCAGTTGCCCTGCTGTCCTGGATTCCTCTGGTGGGCGTTCTCCTTGAGCTCTATCGGATTTATCTGATTGTCCTGGGTCTCAGTTTCGCCTTTTCGATCAAAGCCTCGCGGGCCTTCTTGGCCGTCATACTCACAGTGTTCGTATACTTGGTTGCCTCCGCGGCCCTAACCCATATTACCGGAGGGCAATGGCCGAACGTCGGGCCTTCCTGACGCCCGTATGACTACTGAGAAGAACGGTCTACCCCAAATGGAATTCGACATACAGTTTCAGCCGTTTGCCGACAAGATGGAAAAAAACGGCCTTGCCCCCATCGTCATAAATAGCTTCAGGCATTACTATGGGCTCTTGGTTCGGGGCGAGACCGGCCTTATTTCGAATAAGGATATCGATCCGGTGGCAGAAGGTGAGATTGCCGACGCAGAAAGACTCTCTGGCCTTAACAAGGCAGGCCAAAGAGCCATGGAAAAATCGGTCCTCATCAAACTGAACGGCGGACTTGGCACAAGTATGGGGCTCTCCCGAGCCAAGTCCCTGCTGGAGGTCAAAAACGGTCTGAGCTTTCTTGATATCATTGCCAGGCAGGTTCTCAGTTACAGACGCAAGCAGGGGGTCAGGCTCCCTGTTGTCTTCATGAACAGTTTCAATACTGAGGCTGACACCCTTGAGGCCCTTGCCTCTTATGAGGATCTGCCCTCTAACGGCATCCCGTTGAGTTTTGTCCAACATAGATTCCCGAAGGTGTTTCAGGATGCTTTGACGCCCGCCACGTGGCCTGCTGATCATGCCCTGGAGTGGAATCCGCCCGGCCATGGTGATATTTATGCAGCGCTGGTGACCTCAGGGATGCTCGATAAGCTTTTGGATGCGGGCGTGCTTTACGCATTTGTCTCAAATTCGGACAACCTTGGCGCAGTCATGGACGAGAGCATCCTGGGGTTTTTTGCGGAAAACAACTATACCTTTATGATGGAGGTTGCGGATCGGACTGAAGCAGACAGCAAGGGGGGGCACCTGGCCCGCCGGAAAAACAGGCGGTTTACGTTAAGGGAAATAGCCCAGTGCCCTGAAAAGGAGTTAGACGAATTCCGGGATGTCAATGTGTACAGATATTTCAATACCAACACCATCTGGGTGAACCTGGAAGCGTTGAGGGAATTACTTGATGCCCACAACAACGTGATTCGCCTCTCAATGATAAGAAACCCAAAAACAGTCGATCCCAAAGACGAATCTTCTCCGCCCGTGTATCAACTGGAAACCGCCATGGGGTCGGCGATTTCGATTTTTGACGAGGCCACAGCGATCCGGGTGCCTAGAAGGCGTTTTGCTCCGGTCAAGAAATGCCAGGACCTTCTCGCCCTCTGGTCAGACGCCTATGTGCTCACAGATGACTACCAGGTAGTCCAAAACCCGAAAAGGCGTTTGGGCCCACTGTTGTTACAGCTTGACAACAAATACTACAAGAAAATCGACCAGATTAAGGCCCGGTTTCCTCATGGCGCCCCATCGTTGCTACAGTGTGTTTCCCTCAACGTCCAGGGGGATGTGGTCTTTGGCAGGGGCGTGGAAATCAAGGGCAACGTCGTCATTGCCAATAACACGGCGCGCCAGGCGACCATTGCCGACGGGATCGTGATAGAGCAGGACCTGGTTTTTGATATCGGACAGAGGCAAGGGACATGAGCAAATTAGAGATATTGGCGGAATTCTGGGAGTTCTTGAAATACAGGAAAAAATACTGGCTGGCACCTATCATAATCATGCTGGTGCTCTTGTCGGCCCTGATTCTCCTTACCGAAGGGTCTGCCTTGGCGCCATTTGTGTACACTCTTTTTTGATGGAATTGAAAAGTAATAAAAAAAATATTGAGATATCCGATGAAATGATCGCCAGCTGGCAAAGCGTGGTCAATACGTTGGCAGAGATTATTGATGTGCCGGCAGCCTTGATCATGAAGGTTGATCCTCCCCACATTGAAGTCTGTCGCGCAAGTGAATCCGGCAGTAACCCTTATGGGGCAGGAGACAGAGAGCATCTTGCCGGCCTTTACTGTGAGAAGGTTATAGGGACAAGGGGCAGGCTTCTGGTTCCGAATGCATTGAAGGATAGCGAGTGGGATAAGAACCCGGACATAAAACTGGGTATAATTTCCTACCTCGGTTTTCCGCTCCTGTGGCCTGATGGTGAGGTTTTTGGCACGATCTGTGTGCTTGATTCAAAGGAGAACACATTCGGAAAACTGTATGAAAAGCTTATGTTAAGGTTCAAAGACCTTATCGAGGCCCACCTTGCTCTATCATACAAGAATTCTGATGATATGAAAAACCTTGAAGGTGTCCTTGATAACCTTACAGAGGGGGTCATAGTCCATGACAAGGAGAGGCGCATCCTGTTTTTCAACCGGGCTGCTGAAAAAATTACCGGTTATTCCAGAGAAGATGTGCTCGGAAGAGACTGCCACGAGGCCTTTGGAGGACCCTTCTGCGGAAACCGATGCTCCTTTCAGGAAGCCCCGCCAGATTCC
>DAOUWN010000155.1 GCA_030667105.1 Deltaproteobacteria bacterium | reverse complement strand
CTTGACACACAACACCCTTTTTCCTATGCTCGCCCCACCGAAAAACAACTCCCATTGGACAGCATGAATCAAGTGCTGCCAAAAGGCACACAGATGTCCGCCTTAGGCGGATAGAAATCCTTAGTGGGTTGAGCTCTGGGTATGTGTTATGGCTGTTGAACAAACACTAGTTCTAATAAAACCTGATGGTTTGAAAAAGTCTCTTACCGGCAACATCCTTACGCGGCTGTCGGAGACACGCCTGGAAATTGCCGGGGCAAGGATTGTCCGTGTAACCAGACAATTGGCTGAAGAACACTACACCTTTTTGAAAGGCAAGCCCTTTTTTGAGGAGTTGATTGGCTATATCATGGGGGAGTTCCACGAAAGAAGGAAAGTCATGGCCCTGATTTACCACGGGGAAGGGGCTATTCAGAAAGTGCGAGAGATCTGTGGCGCCACCAATCCTGAAGAAGCAGATTCTGTCTCAATTCGGGGCGCCTATGGGAGAATTACTACTTCCGGAGTTTACGAAAACGTAATGCATGCTTCAGCCAATCCTGAGGAAGCAGAAAGAGAAATAAAACTCTGGTTTACTCCGGATGAAATCGTGTATCACATCTATCCGGTGAAAGACGGTGAGTTGAAAAATGTGAAAATGCACTTCTGGGCCTAACCTGCTGTGTTCTCATTGCTCCCACCTCCCTTTTCTCAACAACGCATCCAGAACCATTTCTTGCTTTCTCTTTGTCTTATTGGTAGGGAACCTGCCGTATTTCAGAGAAATTTCAGAAGGGTTAGGCTATGAAGGAAAGGACTTTGTCCATCGTCAAACCGGACGGTGTTGCAAGGGGCCTCATTGGCGAGGTGATAAAGCGGCTCGAGGGGGCTGGATTCAAGATCGTTGCCATGAAGATGGTCCTCATGTCAAAGAAACAAGCAAAAGGGTTTTACGCAGCACACAGGGGGCGTTCCTACTTTGAAGGCTTAACAGATTTTATGAGTTCGGGCTCCTCAATAGTTATGGTCCTTGAAGGAGAGAACGTTATTGCCAGATACCGTGAAATGATGGGGGCCACGAATTATGAGGAGGCGGCAGAGGGAACCATACGCAGAGATTTTGCCACAGACGGCCGGAAAAACGTGGTTCATGGATCTGATTCCCCTGAAACCGCTGCTTTTGAGATCAGTTACTTTTTTGGTGCCCTTGAGTTAGTTGGGGCATGAAGCAATTGCCCATGTCCACACGGGTGAATCTTAGCAACATTGCCATTGTACTTCATCGACCCAGCTATCCCGAAAACATCGGCGCATCGGCCCGCGCAGCCTGCAATATGGGCATCAGCCAGTTGATTGTGGTTGATCCCAGGGACTGCGACTTGACGCGGATACTCAAGATGGCCACCCATTTTGCCGTCGACGTTGTTGAGACAATGGAGGTGTTCGAGGACCTGCAAACAGCCCTGGCCCGGTTTCAGTATGTTGTGGGTACAACAGCCCGGGTGGGGAGCAGGCGACCGACCATCTCAGATCCCGGAAAACTGGCTGAGAGGCTCGTCCCTATATCCCAGAAAAACCGCGTAGCCCTTCTTTTTGGGCCTGAAAGCTCGGGCCTTACGAATGCCGAATTGGGCCTTTGTCAGGCCGTGGTGACCATTCCCACGGCAGGATTTACATCCATAAATCTGGCTCAGGCCATCATGGTCCTTTGCTATGAAGTATTCCTGGCAAGCAGGGAAAGTGTCGAAGGTTTTGTCCCCGGCCTGGCTGCTCGTCACGAACTGGAGGACATGTACGAAGAACTAAAAAACACATTCATCAATATTAGCTTTATCAACCCAGAAAATCCTGACTACTGGATGCAGCACATACGGAGGTTTTTTTCCAGGATAGACATGCGGGCACGCGATGTTAGGATGATTCGTGGAATATGCCGCCAGATCGAGTGGTATGGTTCGAGAAGAAAAACCGAAAAATGATCTGTGTTTCTCCCTAACAGATCACAATCCCAGCGCCGAACCTTCCTGTCTTTGCATTTTCACGCCGGTATGAAAAGAATGGATATGGATGATCGCACGTGCAGACTCTTGCCACTTCTATGTTTTTTTCAGGGATACCGACCTGGAGAAGCTGGTCCAGGTTGGCTGTCCACAGATCAAAGTATCCTTTGCCGTCAGAAGACTCCTTTCTGACACAGCCCGCCTTGGTTCCAAAGACATCCTTGACCTGAGAAACAACTTCCTGGCCGACTTGATAGCAACAGGGACCTATGGACGGTCCAATGCAAGCAAGAATGTCCTTAGGTGAGGAGCCAAATTGTTCTTGGAAAACCTTGACGGTTTTTTGAGCTATCCACCTTAGCGTGCCCTTCCACCCTGCATGGACTACCCCGATCACGCTTCTTGCCGGATCATAAAAAAGAATCGGCACACAGTCAGCCACCAGAACCATTAGGCAAATCCCCGGCTCATTGGTGACCATAGCATCTGTCGCGTCAATGGCCCCCTTGTAATCGGAGCCGCCTTTGCCTCGCAATGATTCGGATACGATCTTTACGTGACAGTCATGGATCTGCTTGGCCGTGGTCAGGCCGGCCAGTGAAAACCCGAGAGATCCGGCAAGTAGTTTCCGGTTCTTGAGCACATCTTGCGGATCATCTTCCACATTAAATGACAGGTTCAAAGACTCCCAGGGCGAGGCGCTGCAGCCACCTGTGCGCGTTGATATGAAGTGGCGGATTCCTTCATATTCAAAGAGGTTTTCAAAAAACCAAACGGTCAATGCATTTATCTTTTGTCGAATCATATTTTGGCAAATGCTGTTACGGATCGCCATTAACGTAATTTTCTGATTACGTCAAGTTTTCCAAAAACAGCAACTTGTCTGTCCCGTTTTTAGCCTGTACCTTCAAAGACCTTGACTTTCTGGTCTGGTCTGGTCAGATAGAATATGAGGAAGGGAAAATCAAAATAGCCGATCATTCTGACGAACTACAGGGGGATATTGCTGGCCATGGATCTTTTTCATGTCAGCACACAAGGAGAAACGATTATGATAAACTTGAAGGACAAGCTTTCGCACCTCACTTACAGGCGGGCTTGTAAGTTGCTCGGGCCGGAAGGTGAACGATTGATCAGAACCGGGGGGAAATACGAAATCGACATCAGCGAACAGGTGACCCTAAGAAACAACATCTTCAGGCTCGTCTTGGATGATGCGGTTGTCACTATCAGTCTAAGGCCTGACAGGAATCGTCGCCTGGATTTCAATTGCACTGCGTGTACCACAGCGTGCGAACATGTGGGGGCCGCGCTTTCTCTGATACTTGAGGAAAAACTGGCTTTGGGCCTTTCTGCCCCTCCTCCGGAAAGGGTGCCCGTAGAAAGCCTCAGTGACGAGGAGCTTGTGGAACAGGCTCTTGCGGACAGGGCCGAACGGGCAAGAGCCGAGAAGAAGCAATTGATATCCAAAAACAGCACTGAACTCTGGACGGATTATATGATCACGAGTGCTTCTTCGGGGAAAACCTATCGGGTTGCGCTAAGGGGCTGGGAGAGGGGCGAATCATACTGTACTTGTCCTGATTTCCGGAAAAACACCCTGGGCACGTGCAAACATATTCTCCATGCCCTTGAAAAGGTCAGGCAACGATTCAGTAAATCGGTTAAGAATACACCTTGTAAGGTCGAGAACATATGTGTTCACATCCAATACGGTCATAAACTCGAATTGCGGGTCCTGGTTCCTGAGCATCTTGACGATGAAGTAATGAGACTGGTCCGCCCTATTATGAACAGGTCGATTGAAGACGTAAGGGATCTTCTGGTCAGGATCAAGAAGATAGAAGGCATTGGTTGCGAAGTCACGATCTATCCTGATGCCGAAGAATATTTGAACAAGGCCCTTTACCTTGAGCGGATCAGAGACAAAGTGGATGAGATCCGAAAAGATCCGAAAAATCACCCCCTCCGAAAGACCCTTCTAAATGCTGAATTGCTGCCGTACCAGCTTGATGGAATCGCATTTGCCGTCGGAGCCGGAAGGGCCGTTCTCGCCGATGATATGGGCCTGGGCAAAACGATCCAGGGAATAGGGGTTGCCCAGTTGTTATCCATGGAAGCAGGCATTTCAAAGGTGCTTGTGATATGCCCGGCATCTCTTAAGTCCCAGTGGCGTCTGGAGGTCATGCGTTTTTCAGATCGCAGTTGCCAGCTTGTTATCGGAAGTGCGGAAGAAAGATCCGCTCAATACGATAACTCGTGTTTTTTTACTGTCTGCAACTACGAACAGGTCCTGCGGGACATAAACTCCATCGAGAAAGTGAAATGGGATCTCATCATACTCGACGAGGGGCAGAGGATCAAGAACTGGGAAACCAAGACAATTCAAACGACCAAATCCCTGAAATCCCCTTTTGCGCTGGTTCTTTCCGGCACCCCGCTGGAAAACCGCCTGGATGATCTCTATTCCATCGTGGAGTTTATTGATGACAGGCGCCTGGGGCCGGCTTTCAGGTTCTTTAGCAAATACAGGGTTGTTGACGAAAAGGGTAGGTTGCTGGGGTACAGGAATCTGGATGAACTTAGGAAAACAATCAAACCTGTGCTTCTTCGTCGAACAAGAAAGAATGTAATGCGGGAATTGCCGCCGAGAACAACAGAACTGAGAAGAATACCACCCACAGATGAACAGATTGGCATACACAAAGGCCAGAAGAAGATCATCCAGTCCATTATTTCAAAGAGATACATTTCCGAAATGGACCTTCTCCGCTTGCAAAAGGCGTTGCTGATTTGCAGAATGGTTGCCAACAGCACGTTTCTGGTTGATAAAGAGCCGCCTGGCTACTCGAGCAAACTCGATGAAATCGACATCCTTCTGGACCAACTGGCCTCGGAACAGGACCGCAAGATCGTGCTTTTTTCTGAATGGACGACCATGTTGAATCTCATAGAACCGTTTCTTGACAGGCGGGACCTGAAATATGTGAGATTGGATGGTTCTGTCCCACAGAAAAAAAGACAGGCATTGATACACGAGTTTCAAAAGGACCCGGATTGCAAACTCTTTATCACAACTAATGCCGGTTCTACGGGCCTTAATCTCCAGGCGGCAAATACTGTCATTAATGTGGACCTTCCATGGAATCCCGCTGTCCTTGAACAAAGGATATCCCGTGCCCATCGCATGGGACAGAAAAACCCCGTTCAAGTGTTCATTCTCGTCACGGAAGGGACAATAGAAGAGAGTCTTTTGGGAACTCTTTCCGCCAAGCATGAGCTGGCCATGGCAGCGCTTGATCCGGATTCAGAAGTAACCTCAGTTGACCTTGCCAGCGGCATGGAGGAGCTGAAAAGACGTCTTGAAGTGCTGCTCGGCACAAGACCCGATGCCCCTGTTGACGAAAGCCAGAAAGCAGAGGTGGAAAATGGAGCAGAACGGCTTCTGGTCAAACAAAGAATCGCAAGTGCAGGCGGCCAGCTTCTGGGAGCAGCGTTTGCGTTTATGAGTGAGATTCTTCCTCAAAAGGAAGAGACGGAACAGACAAGACGGATGGCGGAGACCTTCAAGAAGCGACTCAGTGAATGCATGGAAAAAGATTGTGACGGTAATCTGAAGATGACGTTTACACTACCGGATGAATCTGTTCTGGACAATTTGGCAAAATCGCTTGCCCAGGTGCTTGGTTCTGCAGCCTAACTCTTTTCGTCTTCAGGGTTGCGTTTAGATGAGATGGGATGAAAAGAAAGGGATTATGCAACTAACGCTTTTTGGATTTCATTTTGCATGGATTCTACGATGGCAATGGGATCCTTAGCTTTGCTGATAGGGCGGCCGACAACCACATAATCAGCACCATTTATTATGGCATCTTG
>DAOUWN010000075.1 GCA_030667105.1 Deltaproteobacteria bacterium | reverse complement strand
GGAAAACGTAAGGCCCAGGCAATTGTTTCCAGCAACTGTCCGAGATCGGTTGGGTCACGCTGGGTTTCCAAGAACCAGCGTCGAATCTGGCGAGACGAAAGGGACTTAAGGAGGGCGCCAAGACCGACTGTTCCGCTTTTTGACAGATTGTAGGCTGCTTCGGCTGCCCACGCCAGAGTTCTCTTTGTGATGGGTGTACGAGATATCTCTCTTATAGTCAGCAAGACTCTTTCGATTACCTGCCTGAAATGATCTGAACGGGGCAGTTGAAACAAGGCCATGGGACATCGCCGATCAGCCAGATCATACCAGTGGACACGACGTTTAGTGAGGTTACCCTTATTGCCCTTCCCGAGGATGATGGCCCCTCGGCCCGTGTAGTCGATGATAATAGCAGGGCCAGGGCAATCCCTAAACTGCAGCACCTTGCGCAGGGCAACATCAGCTGCATCGGGAGTGCTGCCGAAGACGCTTACAGCATTAGGAATCGGGGCTGTAGCCTTGGCTTCTGTTGTTTGTAGATGCAGACTTCTGGTCATAGCCATTCTCCGGTTGCTCAAGCCCGGTCTCTTTGACATCTGCAGTTGTGCTTCGGGTGCCTTTACTATAGGGCCGACGTGAGCGCCATTCGGGCCATGTGACGAACAACTCGCCCTCGGGATAAGTGTCAGACAAAGCATTGGCCACAGACGGGCTTATGAGCCTGCGGTCTTTTCTAGATGTTGTTTCGTGTTTTTGGGGATTGTAGACCTCCACATCATCGACAGGGCTGAGCTGTTCCACGAGCCTTTCCAAAGAGGCAGCCCGTTTACGCAGGTCCCTCAACGCCCGAAATGCTGGTCCAATGTCGAGCAAGTAGGTTTCTTCAAGGGGCAATTCCACGCCTGTGATAAAACATTTCGCCATGTTACACCTCCTGTGTGGAAGCTGGTTACGGATTGATCCCTCGGATAATTCCAATATCGGGATAACAACTGTGATAATCATTGCACAAATCGAGTTTGTTTGCTATATGAACCTGTAATATCAGCATGTTATATTCCAATTGGAGTTGTCGATTGGAGGTTGTTCCTGTGGAATTTCTTTCTTTGAATGAAATAGGCTTGCTGACAAAGGAGATCCGGCAGGCTGTTGAATCGCTACTGTCAACCAAAGCCTTAGTGGGGAAGCCCCAAGCGAGACAGTGGAAATTCTTCAGCGCCAGCGTCGGTCGTCTACTAGATCCGCACACTCCTTCTGAGTTTAAGAATCTTCCGCGGGCACAAGCGGCCCAGTTCAAGTTCGAGGTAGAAGACAAGCTGAGAAGGTTCTATCTTCGCCCTGGCAGGCCGGTGGACTTCGTTTTTTCCATGGTTCACAGATCGAAGCTGGCGAGCTACCGGGTTGAGGATGTCGAGTATTGTCCTCAACTGGCCGGATACTGCCTATTGGTTCGACATGTGTCCGAAAATCCTTGTGAATTGGTGCCTGATGCCGGCGCTAATGTCAAAGCCTATCTTGAAAGGGTTGTCGCAGAATCGATTGACGCCGAGTTCAGGGCATATTTGGCATTGCCGCAAATCGAGACAGACGAGCTTCACCAATGGTTTTGTCTGGATAGCCCTGCGATCAAAGAAATCCTCAATCTGCTCAGCCGTCATCAGAAAAAGAGATGGATCATTTCCAACCCCATGAATCCATCTACAAAGAGGCTCTTGAATGTAAAGGTCAAGAGAATTGAGGGCAGCGAGGCTTTCGTGAACACAATGGAGTATTGGTATCTACGGTGGTGGGATGACCGTGACGGTTCGTACACCTATCCATATCGGGAAACTAATCGCCAGGTGTACATATTGAGAAAGGAGTTGGATGGCTGGAAGGTATTCGAAAACCTACGGCCGTCCCCCAGGACATCAACCCCCCATCGACGGAAAAAGCGACAAAGCTGACCTTGTGAGTAACTGTTGGCAAGTCTAAACTGAGTTCGAGCTTGAACAAATCAGCGTTTTGTGATAATAAAATAAAAATATATTCTTCGGGTTTCAACGTGATTTGGATGAGTTTCGGCCGACTTGCTACCAAATCATTTCTGAATCCGCCTGGACGGTTCCGATGATACAGGCGGTTGGTGTCAAAAGAAAGGCAATATCTTCATAATGGCGCACCAGCCATGATCATTGGCAGAGGACAAGTATTATGAAGACATATACCGCAGTTGTTGAACGTTGTTCAGATACAGGATTATATGTTGGATATGTTCCTGGTTTTCCCGGAGCACATTCTCAAGGAGTAACACTGGATGAGTTGAAAGAGAACCTCCAAGAAGTTACAGAGATGTTACTCGAGGACGGTGAGCCTGAGTTTGACAGTGAATTCATAGGCACTCAAAACATAATGGTTGCTTGATAGTGGGAAAGCTTCCTGTCTTAAAGCCTCGTGAAGTCATATCTGTTCTTGAAAAATTAGGGTTCACAGAGGTACGTCAAAAAGGTTCTCACAAGCAATACCGCCATGAAGATGGAAGGCGTACGACAGTTCCTGTTCATCAAGGAAGAGACATATCGCCAATATTATTGAAAGAGATAGCAAGAGATATTGGTTTGACCGTAGAGAAATTATTAGAGCAAAGATAAGGAGGAAAGCAGAAAATGAAAAGACATCTGTTGTTGACGGTGGCACTCGTTTTGTTTGCCTTTCCATCCCACGCTTTTTGGAACAGCGACGTCGACAAGGCCAAAGAATTTATGAAAGCAGGGATGTATCCGAAAGCTATCGAGCTGTTGGATAAGAGGATAAATGACAAGCCGACTGATGCAGAGGCACACTTTCAGCTTGGCCTCTGCTATTTTCATACCGGAAATTACAGCGGAGCGGATGAAAGATTTTCCAGCGCTGTGGCCTTCAACCCTGACTACAAGGCAATGATCGCTCAAAGATGTAAGAAAGCGGGCTTTGATTCCTTGGAAAAGGGTCAGCAGGCAAAAGCCGTTCGGTTGTTTGAAATGGCCATAAAATACCAACCGGATCTAAGAAAGGAAATTGCTCAGCGATGCTTCGAGAAGGGGAAATCTCTTTTAGAAAGTGCTATAGCCCAGAATGCAGATTATGAGAAATCGGAAACAGAATGAATCACTGGGGTTTTTCGAGTATGCGAGCGTGCCTGCTGTGGAAAACTCTGTCAATTCAAAAGGTTGCTGATTAGAACAGATTGTCGAAAACGGGTTTTCGACTTTTTTTTGCCTCCTCGTTGCGACACACAAATAATGGCATAATAGCGATGGGTTAGAGCAGCCCCTTTAGTTCCCCACCGACTGATTGTCGAAAATCCCCCCACATGGAGCCTTCATTGACATCAAAGTCCAACAGAAAGAGCTTGTCTTAAGCCCCAATTTCGGTGATTTTGTCGAAAGCGCCCCATCGAAAATGGCTCCCACGCCATTTTCGAGATAGCCACGGTAACCCGGCCTTATGACACCAGGCAAAGACATGCATCTCATAAAGAAACCCGAAGGGCTCCTTCTTGGCGCCCATTTTTCCATAGCAGGCGGCCTGCACAATGCCGTGCTAACTGCCTCTGAATACGGGTGCACGGCCTTGCAGATGTTCACGAAAAACCCTACTACCTGGGAGGAGCGACGGCTCTCTGCTCAAGATGTTCAACAGTTCGATTTTGCAAGGAAGAAGAGCGGGGTAAAGTCCATCTGCTCCCATGCTGCCTATTTGATCAATCCGGCCTCCCCTGATCGCAACAAATATGAAAGGTCCCAAGAGGCGCTTCAGCACGAGATCATGCGGTCATCTCAACTCGGCATACCCTATGTCATCATCCACCCGGGCGCCCACATGGGGACCGGGGAGGAAAAGGGGTTGCGGCGAATTGCACAATGCATCAACAGGGCACTTGACAAAGTTCCTGAGGCCGGCTGCAGGCTTCTCCTTGAAACCACGGCCGGCCAGGGATCAAACCTTGGCTGCAAGTTCGAGCAGTTGGCCGCCATTTATCATATGATAGAAGGAAAAGATATGGTGGGATTATGTTTTGACACATGCCACGTGTTCGCGGCAGGCTATGATTTACGTAAAAAGAACACCTATGAACAAACTATGAGGGACTTTGACGAAGTCATAGGCCTTAAGCTTCTACGCGTTATTCATGTTAATGACTCTAAGAATGGGCTTGGGAGCGGGGTCGACCGACACGAACACATCGGAGAAGGAGCCATCGGCATAAACGCCTTCCGGTTCATCATGAACGACCCCAGGCTAAAGGCCATTCCCAAGATCCTTGAAACACCGAAAAAAAACGGCTTGACGGACCACGATCGCCTGAACCTGGATCGGCTCCGAGCCGTTGTCTCAAATTGAATTAACTCCGGAATCGCAGCAGGGGATCTAACCGCTAGCGTTCACCTTATCCCTTAAAACGCCGGAGCACCTAAATGTCACCACCCGTCTCGATCGCAGCATCAAATGCTCGCCAGTGGCAGGATTCCTGCCTCTCCGCTCTTTCTTGCTCTTGACGCAGAATTTTCCGAACCCGCTGATCAAGATGTCTTCGCCATTGCTGAGCGTTTTCTTGATGATCTCCAACAGGGATTCGACCACTTCAGCGGACCTTTTTTTGGGGATCTCAAGTTCGTTGTAAATCGAGTTCACAATGTCTTCTTTCGTAAGGGCCATTACTCGTCACTCCTATGCAATTTGGGTTTCAGTTATTGAACGTCAATCTCTAACCTAATTTTTACAATTTAACCTAGCCCATCCCTTTTGTCAAGAAATTAATACTGTTACAGAGAACGGGCTGCAAGCTGATCGCCCTTGAAGCTACTTTGAGCCTGTTTGTCTCCTGTGGCAAGAAATGATGATATCGCAAAAACCACCTAATTGGCGGCACTCTAAACACGCGTTCCCGAGACATCCGGTGCAGTCTCAGTTATGAGCACCTCTACTCTCTTTTCAATATCATCTCTGACCTGCCGCATGAAGTCTATCGATTTTCCTGAAGGATCCGGCTGGTTCCAGTCCTGCTCCGGGACTCCGGGAAAGATGGGGCACGCATCTTTGCAGCCCATGTATATGATCATCTCCGGTTGCCAATAGCGGGTGGATTCCTCAATGGATTTTGGCTTGCGAAAGGCCATGTCCATGCCCTTTTCTCTCATGACCTCCTCCATGAGGGGATTGACCTCTTGCGCAGGCGCGCTCCCCGCGCTTTTCGCCTCAACCCTGTCCCCGGCATGATACTGGGCAAAGGCGCTTGCCATCTGGCTGCGGCAGGCATTTTCCGTGCAGACAAAAAGGATCTTTTTTCTGTTAATACGGCTGGCTACAAGCGCTCCCGCCTCCTTCTTCGCATCTGACAAGGCTGTGGGGTGGTTTGCTATTTCACCCAGCCCTTCGATCTTCCTGTAGGTGAGAGCGCCCTCAAGGCTCGCCCCGACCGCATCAAAGAAGTACTTGGCCGTTAGACTGACACATTCAAAGAGGTTTTTTCCTTTTGTGGCCCCCAAAGACAGCAAAAAGCCACGGCGCCACTTGCCGCCCGGATCAATGAGTCCGTGCACATATCTTCTGGCCCAAAGGGCTTGTGATCGATCAATAAGGGCTTTCATCTGGGCCGTGGGGCCGTAAAAGAATATCGGGGTGGCCATGACGATGATGTCTGCCTGGCGAAGCAAGGGGTAGATGGACTGCATGTCATCATCAATCGGACAAAAGCCCTCTTTTTCGCAAACGCCACATTCCTGACACGGTGAAATATCTTTGAGGGCCACATCCATGCAGAGTGTGCGTGCGCCAAGCCTTTCGGCCTCGGCAAGAAACGTTGAGAGCAAAATGCTCGTATTTCCTTCAGTACGCGGACTTCCTTGTAATCCAAGAACAAACATCTACACCCTTTCGTGTTCCGTTAAAGCGCTCGTGCCCATGACGGGCGCCGTTGGGTGGGGCAGGGCACTAGCCAACATCAAATTCAGCTACCACAAACGTGTGATCTGAAGGCTTGTGCGCCAATCTCGGCGCCATATCAATCCATGCACGGGTCGATTTTTGGGCGAGTGGGGGCGTGGCCAAGATGTGATCCAGCCGCCATCCCAGGTTTCGGCGCACGGCGTTTCGGATCCGGTAGTCCCAGAACGTATACATCTTGCTCCCGGACTCATGCCTGCGAAACACATCCACAAAACCCCATGCCTTGAGAGCTGAAAGGGCTTCGTGTTCGTCGGGATGAAATCCTACGTGTCCCAGAAGCCCTTCCGGATCGTACACATCTATGGGCTCTGGCGCCACATTAATATCCCCCACCCATAAGAGCGGGATATTGGGCTGAAAATGTTCCAGAAAATAGTCACCTAACCGCTGAAGCCACTTGAGCTTGTATCCGAATTTCTCAGACTCCGGGGCATATCCTTGGGGGACGTACGTGTTCACAATGGGAATATTGTTGATGGTTGCCACAAGCAACCTGGGTTCTTCGCTGACATCTCCATCGCCAAACCCAAATGACACCTTTTCTGGTGGCCTTTTGCTCAGAATGGCGACACCGTTGTAGGCCTTTTGTCCCCGGAAGGCGCAATGGTAACCCAGGTTCTCGATAGGCTCACGCGGAAAATCGACGTCCTGCACCTTGGTCTCCTGTAGACACAGGACATCAGGAGATTCCTTGTCTAGCCATTCCAGGATGATGGGAAGTCGAGCCCGTATCCCGTTTGCGTTGAATGTGGCAATCTTCATTCATCCCCTATAACATCTCATACTCAAAAAATATATCCAAAATATCCTTGACTAACCATTTGATTTGATGATAGTTTAATAAAAAAGTCATCGAAATACGTTAACCTTGGGCAGAGGAAGCTATGCATTAATTCTCCAAAGACCCTGTTTCTCGCGAAGAGAGGCCGGGTTTTGTGCTTTTGAAAGGATGAAGAGTGACAGCCAACGTAGAGGAAAAAAGATCCGAACCCAGAACCGAGTTAGAGAAATATCACAGCGTGGAGTTTAAGGTCACTGAATTGGGATACCTTTACCAGTTCAAGATCTGGAATATGTCTTCTAAGGGGATGTGTCTGCTGGTAAGGGAAGACTCGGCCATCTTGAACGACCTTGAGGTTGGCAAGGTCTTGAACATGAAATATCACACGACGGATTTCTCGGTGCCCCCGGAAGAATTGAAAACAGAGATTAAACACATCACCAAGGAAGATCAGGGACGATACAAGGGTCACCATCTGGTTGGTTTGTTGATCTTAGGGCTCGCTCAAAAATAACTTCACATTTTGATGCGCCGGTCCATCCCGCCTGGCTGCGTTACTCGTCGGTTAAATAGCTTGCTATTCGCCCTCCTCGCGCCTTCCCATGCGTGCGCCTCGACTCCTGAAAACGTAAATTTATTCCTTCGCGAACCCCTAGAAAACCAAGAAAGCTGAACTCGCAAGAACTTTCTCAATTTGTCACCTTCCCGATTTCTTTCCCTGGACAGGAGTCTGGCAAGCGATAAATATAGATGGGGTCGCCATGAGAAGTTGAGCCAGGGCATACAACTTCAAACGGGTCCCATCCTGGAACAGAGAAATTACACGAGACAACGCGAGCCCCAGGACGAAGCTCTTCCTCCAATTTTATGCCCAGGCGTTTCATGACATCCGGAAACAAGTAACAGAAAACAATATCAGCATCCCTGAGGTTTTGGGACCAAAAGTTCTTCCACTTAACTTGAATGCCTCTCGTCCCAAGGCTCAAGACACGAGCCATGCAATAGGCCAGGGCATTCACCTCAAAACCCAAGGCCCTCACCCCGTAACGTCTTCGCGACGCCCGAAGGACCCTCCCGTCCCCACACCCCAGGTCCACTAGCACCTCATTGGGGTTCATGGGCACAGCATCCAAAAACGCTTCAATTCTTACGGAAGCGGTAGAGGTGAACAGTGCTCCCTGGGTCATGGGAAGGACCCCCGCTGTTGCAAGCACATATAACAGTTTGAAGGTAAACAAAACCCCCGCCAAAATTAGAAACCCCAAGATGCAAATCGACATCTTTTCCTCCGGCCCCCTTTATAGATTACCTCGATGGCGCTGGCCCAGCTGAATTTGCAGCGGATTTTGGACTGTAGATGAGGGAGCTTCACAGAAAGGGGACAACCTGCGGAAAGTGCAAAGGATTTCTGATATCT
>DAOUWN010000242.1 GCA_030667105.1 Deltaproteobacteria bacterium | reverse complement strand
TTGGATAACGCTTCTGCCTATAAATGATAACACTCGCTACCCCTCTGCAGAAAAAGTCGGCATTTCAGATAGTTTGATCCAGTTGTTAAAGTAAAATGTGAAACTTCCTGTCTTTGTCGGGGAGATTTTTTTGTAGATCGGATTGCCCCTTGCGTCCATCTCTTTAATGACAATCCGTTTGTCCAGAACCGCAGTCCATTTTCCGGCATAGAGAAAAGTATATGGCTGCTCCCGTGCAATGATCTCATGGAGTTGGTGACAGTACTCCACCTGTTTGTCATAGTCGTATTCCTGCCGTGTCTTGATGATGAGATCATCGGCCTTCTGATCCTTAAATCCGACAAAATTGAGCTGATGTGGATTCGTCTGGCTCGAATGCCATATCTGATACAGGTCAGGCTCTATTCCCATACGCCAACCCAGGACGATGGCATCAAAGTCCGTCTTGTCCACGCGCTCCTGGATAAACACAGACCACTCCAGGACATCGGTTCTCACATATATGCCGATCTTCTTCCACGCATCCTGGGCTATGGCAAGGACTGCCTTGCGAAGGTCATTGCCGTGATTCGTAATTAGGGTAAACTGAAGTTTCTTGCCATTTTTTTGAAGCCAGCCGTCCTGATTGCGCGTCCAGCCTGCGTGTTCCAGGAGCCTTAAAGCCCCCTCAGGATCATACGGCAAGGGTTCAATGCGCTGATTGTAGTGGGCGGTCTGTTTGACAAAAGGCCCTGTTATCCGCTCCCCCTGGCCGTAAAGCACATAATCTATAATTTTTTTCACATCAATGGCCATTCCAAGGGCTCGGCGCACTCGCGAGTCATTGAAGGGTTCACGGCGCATGTTGTAGCCGATATAGGTGTACCCAAAGGAAAGCCCTGAAAAGCTCTGGTATTTAGGATCCTGTCCTAGACGCTGCACCTGGTGCGGTTGTACGCTATAGCTGTCAACAGTGCCTGCATAGAACTCCATCTCCTGGGTGAGAAGATCCGGCACAATCCGGCAGGTGTAGCGCTCATAATTGGGCGGGCCATCCCAATAGTCCTCAAAGCGTTCGAGAAAAATATACTGATCCGATTTCCACTCCCGAAACACAAAAGGGCCGCACCCAATGGGATGGCGGCCGAAACTGCTTTGCCGCATGGAGAACTCCTCCGGGTCCTTGCCAAGCCGAAGCGCCTCCTTTTTCATGGCCTCGTCATTCAAGAGATGTTCGGGAAGGACCCCCATGCCCCAAGTGCCCAGGGCGGGAGAATAGAGCCGTTTATAAACAATACGGACTGTCAGCGGGTCAACCACGTCCACCTGCTTGACTGGTTCGTAGTCGGCGATGCGGGGAGACAGGTTCTTGGGATCCATGATCGCTTCAAAAGTAAATTTCACATCATTGGCATCAAACAGGTGCCCGTCATGAAATCTCACGCCGGGACGCAGATTAAACACCACAATAGGATTATGTTCCGTAGCCGGCAAAATCTCTTTTGCGTATTCGGCTTTTTTCCGCTGCCACTCGTCGTGGTCGATACTCAGATGATCTTCCCCCCTGAATGAGCTGAAATAGTCCTTGCCCAAGATGGTTAGGAGATTCTTGAAAAGATCCTGATCCACCCGCTTGAGCACGAATTTCAGCCGGGATGGGGCCTTAACTCTGATGGTTACCATGGTTAGCTCTTCGTCCTTGTCTTCCTTTTCCCCTCTGGTCACGGAAAATTCCCTGGCCGGGATTACAGTGATTTCCTCGATATTATCAAATGAGGTCTTGGTCTCTGAACTCACTGGCAAATCCCCGACCCTTGCTCTTTGGAGAAGATTCACCACTTCCTGGCCCCCTGCCCTGCCCACGCCCGGAATGCCGGCATCCTCGTTCACATAAAAAAAGGCCTCCTCGTAAACATTCCATGATGTGGCAAGGCGCCCCCTAAAACGGAGATCTTCATCCCGATCAATGAGCCCTTCAAATACCATGGACTCAATGTCGCTACTAGCTGTGTCTGAGGAGAGAATCGGGTTCAGTATGCTGGCATCGCCAATGGATGCGGTTATGTATTCATTTAGGCGTCTGGGGTTGCCACGGGTCTGCTCTTCGTAGGTTGGTACCCAGAAATATGACTGCAGCAGAAAGGCAATGACTACGGTGGGCGCTAAGATGAGAAATCTTCGGACGGTCATAATAGACTTTCAGAATCTTTTTTGTTGACACTGCTTTTCAAACATATTCAATTAAGACATGCAGAGTCAACAAAAAAGCCCGGACGGCCAAGGTCGTCCATCAGAGAAAACGAAGTGAGTGACATGAAAATCGGCGTTATGAATGATCCTTCTTTGTCTGTCTATGACGAGATCGAAGCGATTGGAAAAGCCAAATACGATTTTGTGGATCTTACCATTGAAGGCCCCGCCCTGTCTCTGGATGTGGAGAGAACTAGATCGCTCCTTGATCAATATGGTCTTTTCGTGGTCGGGCACACCGACCCCTGTCTTCCCTACGCCTATCCGATCAATGAGGTCCGTAAGGCCTGTTTCAAGGAGTTGGAACGGTGCGCAAAGCTCTTCTCAGCCCTAGGCACCAAGATCATGAACATTCATCCTTGTTACGCCTCTCCGCCTCGTATGAGGCAGGATCTCATGGAACATAATATTGAGGCATTGAAACCCGTCGTGCAAATGGCCGGCGCTCATGGCCTTACTCTCGTGTTGGAGAACTACAAGGCCCCATTTGATTGTGTTTCAACCTTTCAGGTCCTTCTTGAAGAGATCCCCGGATTGGAAGTGCATCTCGATTTTGGTCATACGAACTTTGGGCAAGACGATGCGGGGAGTTTCTGCAGGCACTTGGGCCACCGCATCATGCACGTTCATTTCTCCGATAATCGTTCAACCGGGGACCATCATATGCCATTGGGCGTGGGAAACGTAGACTGGAGGAAGGCCGTGGCCAGCTTGAAAATGATGGGGTATGATGGAACGATTACTCTGGAAGTGTTTTGTGGTAATCACTCAGTCCGGTTTGAGTATCTGCAGATCAGCAGAAAGCTTGTTCTCGATCTCTGGAATGTAGTTTGAATGCCGCATATTTTTGTGATATGGGAAAATCAATATTAACTGCCCAACCGAGGCAAGGAGGTGCACCATGGAGCCTATTAAGATTATGGTAAACGGTCTTCCCGGTAACATGGCCGCCAAAGCAGCTGAACACATTTTGCGCGACTCGGCCCTGAAATTGCTCCCCTATGCCCTGACGGGTCCTGAGATTACAGCAAATGAAATCCAGGTCGACTCTGAGCGAATCACATTGATCCTGCCGGATAAACGCCAGGAAATGATTGATTCTATCAAGAAGGCAGAGGGGAGATTTATCTGTGTGGACTACACTCATCCCGGTGCGGTTAACGACAATGCCTCCTTTTACTGCGACAATGGGCTCGCCTTTGTCATGGGTACGACAGGTGGTGACAGGCAACGCCTGGTCCAAACTGTCAAGGACTCTGACGTAGCAGCGGTTATTGCCCCAAACATGGCCAAACAGATCGTTGCCTTCCAGGCCATGATGGAATACGCTGCCGGAACATTTCCTGGCGTGTTTAAAGGATATGACCTCCAAATCAGGGAAAGCCATCAAAAAGGCAAAGCAGACACTAGCGGAACTGCCAAGGCCATGATCGGATACTTCAACGGACTGGGCTGCCCTTTTACAAAAGACCAGATTATCATGGAGAGAAACCCCGAGATTCAGCGGACCAAATGGGGCGTTCCCGAGGCCTATCTGGGCGGCCATGGATGGCATACCTATGCGCTGCGATCCCAGGACGGCACGGTTTTTTTTCATTTCACCCATAACGTCAACGGCCGGGATATATATGCAGGGGGAACCATCGACGCGATTTACTATCTTGCCAGAAAGATTGAACAAGGCACGAAGGGTCAGGTGTTCAGCAT
>DAOUWN010000237.1 GCA_030667105.1 Deltaproteobacteria bacterium | reverse complement strand
GCTTGGCAAGCGCCCCTGGGGCGTGGGTATTCTTGGCTTTGTGCCACTGGAGCTGCGCCAGGAACAACTAAAGGTGATTCGGGCTTACCGTCCTCCTTTCGCCCTCATTGCCGGTGGACGCCCTGACCAGGCTCTCACCCTGGAACAGGAAGGCATTTCCACTTATCTGCATGTTCCTTCGCCGGGGCTTCTCAAGATGTTCTTAGAGAACGGAGCGCGGCGGTTTATTTTTGAAGGACGTGAGGGTGGAGGACACATTGGCCCCCGCTCAAGCTTTGTGCTATGGAACCTGATGATCGATGAATTATTGGAGGTGCTGCCCCCGGAAGAAGTAGATATTTGCCATGTTCTATTTGCAGGAGGGATCCATGATGATCTTTCTTCTGCGATGGTGGCCACCCTGGCCGCCCCTTTGGCGGAACTGGGCGTCCGCGTTGGGGTGCTTCTCGGAACGGCCTATCTGTTCACCGAAGAGGCTGTGGCTACAGAAGCTATTGTCAAAGGGTTTCAGGAGGAGGCCGTGCGATGTTGCCAGACCGTGGAACTGGAGTCTGGTCCCGGGCATGTGGTGCGTTGTGCTGCTACGCCATATGGTGAAACATTCCGCATGGAGAAACAACGACTGGTAGCGGAGAAAAAATCTGCGGAGGATCTGCGCAATGCACTTGAGGCCCTTAACCTGGGTCGCCTTCGCATCGCCGCCAAGGGCGTCACCCGCCACCCTGATTATGGCACGAACCCTGAGGGTCCCAAATATATTTCCGTGAAAGAAGAGCACCAATATGTTGAAGGATTGTACATGATCGGACAGGTGGCTGCCCTGCGAAATCAAACGTGCACAATGAAAAAATTGCACAATGAGATCTCAGTAAAGGGATCTCAACGATTGTCCGATCGGGATGCGTCAACGCTGAGCAGCGTTTCACTTCAGCATAAGGAGCAATCCTCGCCTTCAGATATAGCCATTATCGGCATGGCCTGCATGCTGCCAAAAGCTCCGGATTATCATACCTACTGGAAGAACATACTCAACAAGGTTGACGCCATTACTGAAGTCCCTGAAGATCGTTGGGATTGGAGGGTCTACTATGACCCGGATCCCAAAAAGCGCGATAAAATTTACTCCAAATGGGGTGGTTTTCTGGATGCAATACCGTTTGACCCAATGCGCTACGGTATGCCGCCCAATACATTGACATCTATTGAACCCTTGCAGCTATTGACTCTTGAAACCGTCCATGCGGCACTTCAGGACGCGGGCTATGCTGACCGCCCGTTTCCGCGAGACCGCACATCAGTTATCCTGGGGGTAGGTGGTGGTGTTGCCGATCTGGGCCAACAGTATGCCTTTCGCTCCAATATCCCGATGTTTTTTAAAAACGTTTCACCGGAAGTTATGGATCAATTTCCGGAATGGACTGAGGACTCTTTTCCTGGCATTCTCCTTAACGTAACCGCGGGCCGCGTGGCAAACCGTTTTGACCTGGGCGGAGTCAACTACACAGTGGATGCAGCATGCGCATCTTCCTTGGCTGCGGTTTACCTTGCCGTAAGCGAGCTGGAGACCGGGACCAGCGACATGATTATCGTCGGCGGTGCCGATGCCTCTCAGAATCCCTTTGCCTACCTTTGTTTCAGTAAGACCCAGGCGTTGTCGCCAACCGGACGTTGCCGGTCCTTTGACGAAAGTGGCGACGGCACCGTGATCAGTGAGGGTGTTGCCTTGGTGGTTTTGAAGCGATTGGCCGACGCGGAGCGGGATGGAGATCGTATCTACGCTGTGATAAAGGGTATTGGGGCTTCAAGTGACGGGCGAGACAAGGGGCTGACTGCACCGCGACCGGAAGGTCAGAAGCGTGCCCTGGATAGAGCATACAGCAAGGCAGGATTTTCCCCTGCCAGCGTAGAGCTGATTGAAGCCCACGGCACAGGGACTGTGGCCGGTGACCGAGCAGAGATTGAGACCCTCAAGCTGGCCTTTGAAGATGCCGGGGCCCCTCAGCAGAGTTGTGCCCTTGGGTCCGTCAAATCCATGATCGGCCATACGAAGTGCGCAGCAGGGATAGCCGGACTGATTAAGACCGCGCAGGCCCTCTACCACAAAGTTTTGCCTCCAACTATTGGTGTCACCAAGCCTAATTGCAGCCTTGCTGAGAGTCCACTCTATGTGAATACGGAAGCACGTCCTTGGATTAAAGGTAATGACCGGCCACTTCGTGCAGGCGTGAGCGCCTTTGGTTTTGGTGGAAGTAACTTCCATGCGGTGCTTGAGGAGTACACGGGCAACTTTCTGGACATGGCTCAGGAAGCTGTCTCACGGCAATGGCCCAGTGAGCTTTTTATCTTTACTGGTCAATCCCATCCTGAACTACTTGCAGACATCACGTCGCTTGATAAAGCATTGGAACAAGGGGCCAAACCGGCATTGCCCGACTTGTCTTATACACTGTGGCAGGAGGCAAAAGAGCGCTCCGGATTCAAGCTTGCCGTAGTGGCCATTTCGCTTGAGGATCTCAGGGAAAAGTTGACGCGGGTCCGAGAGGTTCTTAGCAAAAAGTCCGATTCCGAGCACACGCTGATTCATGACCCAAGGGGGATTTACTTCACCGAAGAGCCACTATCGACACAGGGCAAGATCGCTTTCTTATTCACCGGCCAGGGCTCTCAATACCCAAGCATGCTCACTGACTTGACTATCCATTTTCTGGAAGTAAGAGAGCAGTTCGAGATTGCTGATCGAGTTCTAGTGGATCGCTTTCCAAAGCCTTTGAGCAATTATATTTTTCCACCACCTTGTTTCAGCGAGGAGGAAGAACAAAGCAACCGAAAGGCGCTTACTCAGACCAATGTAGCTCAACCCGCAATCGGTTCAGCAAATATGGGCATGTTCCAGTTGTTACGGGCACTGGCGGTCAGTCCGCAAATTGTCGCTGGCCCTAGCTCTGGGGAACTCGTGGCCTTGTGCGCTGCAGGGGTGTTTGCGGAAGATGTATTGTATACCCTATCCGAAACTCGAGGTCGCTTGGTGATAGAAGCAGCAGGACAGGACCTCGGGACAATGGCTGCTGTGGAGGCACCACCAGAGCGCATAGAAATAATCTTAGATTCCGTCGAAGGCGTTTGGCTTGCAAATATGAATGCGCCCAAGCAGACCATCATCTCAGGAACACAAGATGGCCTAAAAGAAGCCTTCAAACGGCTCGAGGCACAAGGGATACGAACCACTGCTATTCCGGTCTCCTGTGCCTTCCATTCGCCTATCATGGCTCCGGTACAGCACAGCCTGGCTGAGTTTCTTGGCACCGTTGATTTCGCAGCACCCAAGTTAGAGGTTTTTTCCAATACATTAGCCAGCCCCTATCCACAAGACCCGAAGGCTATCTGCACCCTCCTGAGCGAGCATCTGATCCGACCAGTCAAATTCTCCGAACAAATTGAGGAAATGTACCAATCGGGTGCTCGTATTTTCATCGAGGTCGGGCCCCGCAACGTATTGACGAGTTTGACGGAACAGATACTTGATGGGCGACCTCGCCTCACCGTGGCACTCGATATGCCAGGCCGGTCCAGTCTCTTACAGCTTCAACATGCGTTGGCACAGTTAGCGACCCATGGAGTTCCGATCCACCTGGACCGTCTTTACCAGGGAAGAGAAGTACGGCAACTGAACCTCAAAAGCCTTGTCGAGGAAACGGAGAAACGATCTTTGCCGGCGACGACCTGGATGGTTGAAGGAGGAAAAGTCTGGCCCTTAAAACCAAGAAGGACGGCTCCTGGTTGGACGCCTTCGGATCAAGATTCTACTTTGTCCGAAACAGAAGGCAGTGAGGACAGGACTTCAGACACATCTTCCTTCCCTCCAAAACCTGAAGCCGAACGCCAGCCAATTGAACACTTAGCAAACAGGTCAGACTCTAGCGAAGTTGAGCGGGTTATGCTCCAGTACCAGCAGGTGATGAACCGATTTTTAGAGGCTCAGCAGCAGGTCATGCTCACTTACCTTGGGAGCGATGCAGCCAGTGATCTGGCCTTACCCTCTGAGCTTCCCGACCTGGC
>DAOUWN010000064.1 GCA_030667105.1 Deltaproteobacteria bacterium | reverse complement strand
TTCTTTTCAGTTGTGATTTTTTCGGTTCCCATATTGCGACAACCGATCTCTACGTCACTGATGAAGGGCGCGTTTATGAGGCAGCGAAGCGCTACTATGCCGAGATCATGATGCCCTTCCGGAAAGTGATCGAGAAGAACCTGGAAAAACTCGCGTCTTACGACATAGAAATGATAGCTCCCAGTCATGGGCAGATATATCCCCGTCCATCATTCATTATTGATGCCTATCGGGATTGGATCCTCGGCCCTCCGCTAAACACAGTGGTCCTGCCCTACGTATCTATGCACGAAAGCACGAGGCGAATGGTGGATCATCTTGTTTCGGCCCTTGTAGTGAGAGGTGTTCGGGTCGAACAGTTCAACCTGTGCGTAACCGATATAGGAAAGCTTGCCATGGCCCTGGTTGACGCAGCTACAATCGTTGTCGGAACCCCCACAATTCTCGGCTGGCCTCATCCTTACGCCGCTTACAGTGTATTTCTGGCCAATGCCCTTCGGCCCAAAGCGAAGTTCCTTTCCATCATTGGTTCCTATGGATGGGGGGGTAAGACTGTAGACGTATTGGCAGGGATGATTCCTAATCTTAAGGTTGAAGTTATCGAACCAGTCCTCGCCAAAGGGCTCCCCTCAGAGAATGATCTTAAGGCCCTCGAGAACTTGGCTGAGACCATCGCAACGAAACACAAGGAGCAAGGCATGGAATAACCGCGGTGGTTCTACAAGACTCTGTGCCATCTATGTCCGTGGGGAGAAATGAAGATTCCGGAAGTTGATCTGGGTGAATGTGTTGACTGTGAGGCCTGTGTGGAGATGTATCCTGGTATTTTCAGAAAAAACGACGCGGGTTACATAGAGGTGGTTGAACTATCTGAGTACTCGGAGGAAGAGATAGAGGAGATCATTAAGAACTGCCCGGCGGACTGCATTACATGGGAAGAAGTTTAAGACAGGAGGTGCACCGATGAAAAAAGTTGCTTTGTTTGCCTTTAACGACGAGCTTATGTGCTTTGTCCACGTGCTTCTTAACGCCCTTGACATGAACGACAGGGGATATGAAGTGAAAATCGTCATTGAAGGTGCAGCCACCAAGTTAGTCCCTGAACTGGCCAAGGAGGATAATCCCATGCATCGTCTTTATGAAAAGGCCAAGGGGTTGGACCTGATTGACGGAGCCTGCAAGGCTTGCTCCAATAAGATGGGCACCCTGGAGGCCGTCAAAGCCCAGGGGTTAAGGCTTCTGCACGAAATGACGGGCCATCCGAGCATGGCCCGGTATAGAGAAGAAGGATTTGAGCTTGTTACATTTTGAGGGGGCATTGGTTGAGTAGTTAAGTAGTTGAGTGGCTTAATAGAGATGTCCGAAGAATTGAGGGCTGTAAATGACAAATGACCCGTGACAGATGACAAAACAAAGGAGGTGGTCAAATGGAAGAGATGGGCATTGGCTGTGGCAAACCAATGGGTGCAGTGGTTGGTGAGTCCGTAAAGGAGGAAGTTCATGAAAAAGACGAGGAGAAGACAAAGGAGGTAGCGATGACAGTAGCCAAAATAGGGGCCAAGGCTCCGGATTTTCAAGCTCCAGCATTTCACAAAGGCAAGTTCATACAGGTGAAACTCTCAGACTATCTGGGAAAGTGGGTGGTCTTGTGCTTTTACCCTGGGGATTTTACGTTTGTCTGACCCACAGAGTTGGCGGCAGTTGCCACCAAATATAAGGAGTTGAAGAAGCTGGGCGTTGAGGTGCTCTCGGCCAGCGTGGACAGTCATTTTGTGCACAAGATATGGCAGGAGGAAGAGCTCTCCAAGATGGTGAAAGGCGGAGTTCCCTTTCCTATGATCTCTGATGCTGCCGGAAAGATCGGTTCCGTCTACGGGGTTTATGACGAGGCTGCTGGTGTCAATGTCCGCGGTCGCTTCATTATTGACCCGGACGGGGCGGTACAGGCCATCGAGATATTGACACCGCCAGTCGGCCGCAATGTGAGCGAGCTGATTCGCCAAATCCATGCCTTTCAGCATGTCCGAAAGACCAAGGGGGCAGAGGCCACCCCATCGGGTTGGCAGCCAGGCAGACCAACACTCAAACCCGGACCTGACCTTGTGGGCAAGGTCTGGGAGGTGTGGAAAACGGATCTGGCGTTTTGACTATCGCAGGAGACGCGATGAGTAGTGGAAAACAGCGCGGCCGGGACCTGAAACGCAAGGTCTTGGCCGTGCTCCGATCGGACAATTTTGGCCAGAGACTAAACGAGCTGTGCAATCTGCCTGCCCGCCAGGTGATCAATCCTCTTTTTTCTTTCCTGTTAAGCACGGATGAGCGGATAAGATGGCGGGCCGTCACGGCTATGGGCTCGGTCGTGACAAATCTTGCTGACGAGGATATCGAATCGGCCCGTGTGATCATGCGTCGCCTTATGTGGAGCTTAAATGATGAATCCGGGGGCATCGGTTGGGGTGCCCCGGAGGCCATGGGTGAGATCATTGCTTCTCATGAAGGCCTTGCCAAGGAATATACCCCGGTCCTGATCTCTTACGTCTGGGAAGAGGGCAATTTCCTGGAGTACGAGATGTTGCAGAGGGGTGCTGTGTGGGGCGTTGGAAGGGTGGCCCAGGCGAGACCTGAGTTGGTGCAAGGTGCCCTCCACTATCTCCTGCCACATCTGACATCTGCAGACGCTACACTCAGAGGTCTTGCGGCCTGGACAATGGGTTTGCTTGGAGCTGAGGCCGCCCGTTCTCAGCTTGAAGCGCTTTTTGGAGACAATGCAGAGATCTCTTTGTATTTGGATCGCACCTTGGTGTGTCGTCGAGTGAGTCATTTGGCCAAAAAAGCTTTGGACGGCATAGATGGAAAGGGAGAATTGTTGCCCTGAAAAGACCGGTCAAGAACATCTGGAATATATGACCGAAGAAATTGAAGAGCTTTCTCAAGAGCGATGAAACCTCAATCACTGTCAAGTTCATCTGTTGTATACAAGATTTGTCGCTACGCTCGAAATGACAAAATGTTAGACCCTACACTTAAAGATGTTGACAATGACATAAAAGTGATATATGGGTATTTAAATACCTGAATACACACTTATGGAATGAATTGCCTATGTCAAACGTAATGCGAATATCCGAAGCTGCTTCAGTGGCCATTCATGCAATGGTTTTTCTTGCCAGCGAATCGGGTCGGGTGGTGCCGAGCAAGGAGATTGCCTCCATGCTCGGAAGCTCGGAAGCTCACCTCGCCAAAGTCCTGCAGCGGCTGGCCAAGGCAGGATTGGTCAGCTCCACGCGAGGTCCCAAAGGCGGATTTGTCCTTAAACGGCCTGCCAGGGAGATCAGCCTGCTGGAAGTCTACGAAGCTATTGAAGGTCCGCTTGAGGAGACGAAGTGTCTTCTTGGCCGGCCTATTTGTCATGGAGGGAAGTGCATGTTCGGAGATCTGCTCAAGCAAATCGATCAGTGGACCAAGAAGTACCTTACAAAAAATAAACTCTCGCACTTGGCAAGAGTCTTTAAGGGATGACATCATGGCCAAAACTATGTGCCCAGGGCAAGACACCATGTTTTGGACGCCTGGAGATATTTTTGAGATACCCTGTGCAGAATGCGGTTTTTTCGTGGAGTTTTTCAAAGACGACGCCAAACGTCGCTGCCCCCGCTGTGGCCACCAGATACGAAACCCCAAACTCAACGTTGGCTGCGCACAGTGGTGCGAGCACGCCAAAGATTGCCTCGGATTCGATCCAAGGGACGCCGTGAGATTGACTGACAAAGAGGAAAAGGCCTTGGTCGACTCCTTGATATCGGCCATGAAACAGAAGTTCGGAGAGGACCAGAAACGGATAGCCCACGCCCTGATGGTTTTGGAGCGGGCCCAGGAGATCATGATCAAGGAAGGCGGAGAGCCCCGGGTCGTGCTGGCTGCAGCAGTGCTCCACGACATCGGGATGCATGAAGCTGAACGAAAATACAACAGCACGGCAGCCCGGCATCACCAAAAAGAAGGACCTCCTGTTGCCAGGGAGATCCTGAGCACATTGGGCGCAGGGGAGGCACTCATAGATGAGGTCTGTGACATCATCGGGCATCACCATCACCCCAGGGATGAAGAGACGTTGAGCTTTAAGATTGTCTACGATGCTGACCTGATCGTCAATCTTGAGGAAAACCAAAAGCACAGGGAGATTGAAAGAGAAAAATTGTCAGAGATCGTTGAAAAGAAAATGTTAACTGATTCCGGGAAGCGGTTGGCCCGTGAGGCCTTGTTTGGGTAGGAAAGATGAAGATGAAGATAAAGAGACAGATTATTGAGATAGACGACGAACTTTGCGATGGCTGCGGCCAGTGCGTTCCCACCTGTGCCGAGGGGGCTATCGAGATCATTGACGGGAAAGCCAGGCTCGTTGCGGACAAATACTGCGATGGTCTGGGGGCATGCTTAGGAGAATGTCCTACCGGGGCACTTTCCGTAGTTGAACGTGAAGCCGAGGAATTCGATGAGGAGGCTGTTGAAGAATACTTGGGTTTGAAGGCTCAAAGGGAGAGTCATCAAGAGGCGACTTTGCCATGCGGATGTCCCTCGACCCAAATCCAGACATTTGTTCCTCATCCGTCCTGTCAGGGGCTTGGTGAGCCATCCATGTATAAGAGCTCTGCTTCTGCTCTTTCCCACTGGCCTGTTCAAATCAGGTTGGTACCGCCGAACGCACCCTTCTTGAAAGGGGCACATCTACTAGTTGCGGCAGACTGCGTACCTGTTGCCTATCCGAGTTTCCATCAAGATTTTCTCAAAGGCAAGGTCGTTATGGTGGGGTGTCCAAAATTTGATGATGTAAAGGAATACGTCGGAAGGTTCGCTGAGATATTTAGGATAGCCGACATAAAGAGCATCACGGTGCCCATTATGGAGGTGCCCTGCTGTTCAGGGCTTCCCGTGATCATCAAGAACGCCATGGAAGAGGCGAAAAAGGAAATACCAGTGGAGCTGGTGGTCATAAGTGCCAGGGGGGAGGTTTTGAAAAAGGAGAAATTGGCGGCCTAAGGGCTCGCGCAAAAAGTATTTAACCACAGAGGACGCAGAGAGCGCAGAGACAAAATACAATGAATTCATTAACCCGCGGTCTCGGTGCACTCTGCGGTGAATATTAACAAGTCCGCTTTGGGTATATTGCTTATTGCCGACTACCGAAGGCGTGCATACGGCAAGGGACTATGAAATCAAGGAGGACAATCATGCCTGATAGACCAAAAGGAGCTATCATTCAACGAGACAAGAAGACCTATGGAGTCGTACCCAGAATGCCCTTGGGGATTGTGACACCCGATACGTTGGAAACCATAGCCAAGGTAGTGCGCAAATATGAGATCCCCATCATCAAGATTACATCAGCCCAACGCATGGCACTGGTTGGAATGAAACCCGAAGTCGTTGATGATGTCTGGCGAGATCTGGGCATAGACGTGGGACCGGCCGTGGAATTATGCGTTCATTATGTACAAGCTTGTCCTGGGAATACTTTGTGTAAGTTAGGTGTGCAGGACTCGCTGGGATTGGGAGGTAAACTGGAAAACCTTTTCGTGGGCATGGATCTACCTGCAAAGGCCAAAATCGGCATATCGGGCTGTTCCATGAACTGTGGCGAGAGCTACATGCGAGACTTTGGCGCCTTTGGCAAAAAATCAGGATGGACAGTGATCTTCGGGGGTAATGCTGCGCGTAAGCCCCGAATCGGAGATGTGATTGCAGAAGACCTGACCAACGAGGAGGTGATCGACTTAGCCAGGAAATGTTTTGAGTACTATGCGGCCAACGGTAAGAAGAAGGAAAGAACCGCTCGATTCATCGAGCGCATTAGCATTGAGGAATTCAAGAAGGCAGTCTGTTGACCATGGACCACTCTCTACTAACTAAGGAGGTACGTTATGAAGAAAAAGTGGATTGCTCTATTGGGATGCTCCATCGCCATGTTCTGTTTTACTACATTGGCAATTGGAGCTGAAGATGCCTGTATCACCTGTCACAAGAAGATTTCTCCGGGACAGGTAGCTGACTGGGAGTCCAGCAGGCACAGCAAGGAAGAGGTGACGTGTTCCGTGTGCCATGGTGACAAGCACAAAGGAGCAAAAGACGCCGATCTTGCAGAGCTTCCCGATGAAAGTGTGTGCGCCGAGTGCCACGAGGAACAGTTTGACCAGTTTGCAAAGGGCAAGCATAACTTTGGCTGGACAACCTTGAACGCCCTTCCCATCACCCATGTTGAACCCGACGAATTGATGGAAGGAGGCAGGGGCTGTGGGGGCTGCCACAACATGGGAATCAAGTCTGAGGCCCAGAAAAAAGAGCAGCGTGACAAAGGCTACCGCTACCAGAACAACTCGTGTGACGAGTGCCATACCAGACACAGCTTCTCTAAGAAAGAGGCCCTTGATCCCAAGGCCTGCCAGCAGTGCCACATGGGCTACGATCACCCCCAATGGGAGATGTGGAGCAGTTCCAAACACGGCACCCGTTACGCTGTGAAGGAAAAAGGTAAGCTCCCCGAAAACGCCGCAGCGCCCACCTGCCAGTTCTGCCACCTGCCTGGCGGCACCCATACCAACAGGACCGCCTGGGGCTTCCTGGGGGTGCGGCTCCCCCTTCCTGAAGACAAACAGTGGGCCGCAGACAGGGTGACGATCCTCAAGGCCCTCGGGGTGCTGAACCCTGAGACGGGTCAGCCGACTGGACGGCTTGAAGCAGTAAAGTCCGTGGACATGGTCCGCCTGACTCAAGAGGCGTGGCAAACTGAACGGGACAAGATGATCAAAACCTGCAGCAAGTGTCACTCTAAGCAGTATGCCAGCGAGCAGCTTGCCATGGGGGACTCCATGATTCAGAAGGCTGACCGCCTCATGGCAGAAGGCATTGACACCGTTGCTGCCCTTTACAAGGACGGCATCATCAAGAAACCCGAAAACTATGCCTTTGCTTATCCGGACTTTTTGTATTTCATGCAAACCGGTGGTGGCGATCTGAACAAACTCTCATTTATAGATCAGGTCCTGTTCCAGATGTACATGAAGCACAGGATGCGGACCTACCAGGCATTTTTTCACGTCAATCCTGATTATGCCTACTGGTACGGTTGGGCCATGATGGTGAAGGACCTGGGTGAGATTAAGGAACTTGCCAAGACCATGAGGGCTACAGCCAAGGTGGAAAAATAGCATCTACAACTTGTTACTGCGATTCATTGTGTCTTGGGAAGTACCGCCTCTGGGTGTCAGAGTTCTTTGGCTCTGCCTATACAAGGTTGGAGGAGTATTCGAAAAAGACGTGATATCACGGAGGTCCTCTGCGTGCCGCCAAAGATCTCTAAAGACAGGTTCGAGGAGCTTTACCGTCAGTACAATCGGCGCGAGTTTGTACATCCTGACCCCCTTGAGTTCGTGTATCATTACGAAGACCTCTGTAACCGTGAAATCGTGGCATTTGTTGCCTCATCGCTCGCCTACGGAAGGGTTGCCCATATCTTGAAGAGCGTTTCCTCTGTTCTTGAACGGATGGCGCCAAGTCCATCGGTATTCCTAAAGCGGGCTTCCCTTAGAAGGATGCGCCAGACCTTTTCTGGCTTCAAGCACCGATTTACCAACGACCAAAAGCTTTGCGCCATGTTATTCGGTGTGAGGGAAGTTCTGGAGCGCCACGGTTCTCTTCAGGCGTGTTTTTCGGCCGGCTCAAATGATGATGACGATACAATACTTCCGGCCCTTTCTGCCTTTACAAGCGAATTGAGAGTCTTGGCTGACGACAACCTGGAGCACCTGGTCCCATCGCCCACCAAGGGCAGCGCATGCAAGCGACTCAACCTCTTCCTCCGGTGGATGGTTCGCTCGGATGAAGTAGATCCGGGGGGATGGAAAAATGTGCCCGTATCAAAGCTGATAGTCCCAGTTGATACTCATATGCACAGGATTTGTCAGTTGCTTGGCCTTACAACGCGCAAACACGCAGACATGCGCGCGGCAACCGAGATCACGAAGGCCTTCCGAATTATTGTTCCTGCAGATCCGGTCCGATATGATTTTTCTTTAACCCGTCTGGGAATCCGGAAAGATGCGGACCTGGCCGCGTTTTTGAAACAGTTCCAGGAGATCTCACGCGAGCCCTTAGATCAAATTTGCCCTGCGCCGTGAAGTCTTGATTGACACAGAATCATACGTGAAGTAACACTAAAATGTATGGTTTCATTGAGACAAATGGTGCGACGGACGTCTTTGTTCATCATTGTGCTATTAGCGGGTCTGGATTTAAGACGCTTGCTGAAGGCGAACGGGTGAATTTTGACGTAGAACAGGGCACCAGGGGACCTGTGGCTAAGGACGTCATCAAGCTGCAGAGAGCAACCGTTCAATCATCAAGGGCATCTAGTGGAGCTAAGGCGAGATGCCCTCAAGTTTGTGAGAAGGAGGAACTTCGATGCAGCAAAGAGCCAAGAGAGCATTTTGGGCACCAATAATGGCTTTTGCTCTGGCATCAGTCGTCTCGTTGTCAGTAGCAGGAGAAAAGAACCTTTCACAAGATAAAGCTGCAGTTGTTAACGGATCAGTAATCACACAGGCCGACCTTAAAAGGGAGATGGCTGGTGCGCAGAGACGACTTTCCGGCATGGGAAAACCTTTAGACGATGCGCAGTTAGTGGAAATCAAGAAGAAAGCCATTGAAAGACTTATCGAGCGCGAGTTGCTCTATCAGGAAAGCCAAAAGAAGGGAATAA
>DAOUWN010000213.1 GCA_030667105.1 Deltaproteobacteria bacterium | reverse complement strand
CGCCCCCTTTTGCTCAATTTCTGCGTCACGCTCAAATTTCAATCCTCAAAATACTCAATGTATTCCTGCGGTTAAAATTCTCGCGTTCCTTGAACTTGAACAAAATTGAACATTTTTCAAAGGTCTCACGGCCTCACACTCCGATTCAGCCGTCGTAGCCTGCGGCTACTTCGGCGAAGTCGGCACCCCCGCCCGCCTCAGGCGGGAAAAACTGTTTTCGGTTAAAAAGGGATATCGGTTTCGGTGGGTTCCTTAGCTGTTGGTTCAGGCCCGCCTGCCGGACGGACAGGTCCTGGAGCTTGTTCTGAAAACGATTCCACCTGGTCACGCGTTCCAAGCATCTGCATGTTACGGGCTACAATTTCCGTAGTCCAGCGCTTCTTACCATCCTGATCTTCCCATTCCCTTGTCTGAAGACTCCCCTCAATATAGACCTGTCTGCCCTTGGAAAGGTATTCCCCGCATATCTCACCTAGTCTACGCCAGGCCACAATGCGGTGCCACTCAGTGCGCTCTTTTTTTTCACCCGTTCCTTTATCTTTCCATTCGTCAGAAGTGGCAATGCTGAAATTGGCAACAGCCGTGCCGTCTGCTGTATAACGGACCTCCGGATCTTTGCCCAGGCGACCAATCAGGATAACCTTGTTAATACCTGCCATGTGAACCTCCTGTTGAAGCGATTGACACGAATTCCCTTTGCCTGGATAACGGGGTAGGCTCTTAGGATCGTGCCGAAAATCTCTTGAGTTTTGCGAACAACTTGCGACTATCAAGGGGCAAGACCTTTGAAAAAAGGTCTCCGACCAAACCGCAAGGACTATAGTCGAAGCGAGTTTCAAAATCAACTGAAATCCTCCGAAAGCCACCTGAGTATCTGAAAACTCGAGAGTACAGGAAATTTCTTGATTAAGGGGCTTGTTTCGATGTAGATGTAATTGGCCTGAATATGGCTTTACGTTCAGGCACTAATTAAAAAAGTTAGATCTCTTTCTTGGTTCTGGCTTGTCCAGCTTGGGGTAACATCCGTCCATGGGATATGTCTTCGACTTAAATGCCGCTCGGGAGTACGACTACTGGTATCGTGATCGAAAGAACAGGTTTATTGTTGATCTCGAAGATCGGCTTCTCCTGAGGCTCCTTAAGCCTGTACGCGGAGAACGGGTTCTCGATATTGGGTGCGGCACGGGGAGACATCTCCTTATGTTTTCGGAGATGGGGCTGGACGTGACAGGCCTGGACGCTTCCACTCACATGCTTGCGGTTGCAAGGAGGAGGCTTGGGGCTCGTGCAGAGCTGCATCATGGGGTTGCCGAGGATCTTCCCTTTGAAGACAATGCCTTTAACATTGCCACCTTAATCACGACTCTTGAGTTCGTAGACGATACTCAAAAGGCCATCGAGGAGGCATGTCGTGTGGCAAAGGATCGCATTTTCTTGGGTGTTTTAAACCGTTACTCTATTAAGGGTATAGAACGGAGGGTAAAGGGCATTTTTTCGGAGAGCATATATAATCGAGCCAAATTTTTCAGTGTGTGTGGGCTTACGCGAAATGTGCGGCAGGTTCTGGGAAAAATACCAATGAAGCGCGGAACAGTTCACCAATTGCCGGCTAGCTTGAGAAAATACACCATCCATATTGAGCGGTCTTCGTTGATCCAAAAGAGCCCTTTTGGAAGCTTTATTGGTATGGCAGTGACATTGGTGCCGCGCTATCGAACGCAGAATATGCCGATAGATTATGTTCGCCCGCCAAGAGGCGCGGTTTCCGAGGTGATGCATACGCGGAGGCAGTCTCGAAAAGCAGGCTAGACCTTGGAGGGTAGGGCCATGGAAGCGTATCTATATGAACGATTGAAGGACGGCAAAGTTCGATGCGATCTGTGTAACCACCGTTGCATTATCAAGGAAGGCGAAAGGGGAATCTGCGGGGTTCGTGAAAACGAGAAAGGGATGTTGAAAACTCTTGTCTACGGAAAGCTCATAGCACAGCACGTTGATCCCATTGAAAAGAAGCCCCTCTATCACGTACTGCCCGGCACTCTTTCCTATTCAGTTGCCACTGTTGGATGCAATTTCAGATGCCGCTTTTGCCAGAATGCCGATATTGCCCAGCTTCCGGCAGACCGGCAAGGGATGATTATCGGCGATCCATACACTCCAGAGGACATAGTGGCTGCAGCAGTGCGAGCAGGCTGTCGTAGCATTGCTTATACTTACACTGAGCCGACGGTGTTTTTCGAACTGGCACATGATACGGCCAGGCTTGCCCACGAAAACGGTATCCTCAATGTGTTTGTTTCGAACGGCTACATGACCTCCGAGGCCGTTCACATGATTAAGCCCTACCTTGATGCGGCAAATGTTGATCTGAAGGCCTTTAACGATGACTTCTACAAAGAACTGTGCAGCGCTAAGCGAAAGCACGTGATGGAGACACTCGGACTGATGAAGTCGCTCGGGATCTTTTTGGAGGTCACTACTCTTCTTATTCCTGGTCTGAATGACGACAGAGAAGAACTGGAGCATCTGGCCTCTTTTATTTCAGACTCCCTTGGCCCTGAGACGCCATGGCACATCAGCAGATTTCATCCCACATACAAGCTCACGGATCGCCCTCCCACACCGGCAGAGAGTATTCACGAGGCACGGCAGATCGGCCTTGATGCAGGGTTGCGGTACGTGTACAGCGGAAATATTCCAGGAGACGAAGGGGAAAATACAATCTGTTACGGGTGCGGCAAGCTGTTGATTGAGCGGTGGGGCTATCGAATTTCCGGAAATGTTATTGTAGATGGCAGGTGCCCTGAGTGTGGAGCAACGATTGACGGCATAGGTCTTTGATTTAGTAGGGAATACAATTGACGATTTCGTAGAAGGTCGATTAGAGTTTTATCCTCCTTGGGCCGTTGTCCGTATGGTCAGGGGTTTCTGATGCCGTCTTACGTTGTCGAGAAGTCTCTGGACGTTGTTCGACTCTTGCTTTCCTTGTTCATGCTTGGGGTATTCCGAGCGAATCTTGCTTTGATAATAGAATACCGCCCGCATGTTGAACTCTGAATCCTGATACTCGTCGTGGTCCATTTTGATAACCTCGCTGCACTTTCTTTGGCATTTGGGTCATCTGCCTATTCGCAGGCAATCATCAAGCAGGAATCATGCCATGATTGGTTGTGAGCACAATTCGTCCATAATATTCACTGGTTGTGATTGTTTGGTCGTGGAGAGAAGACGTGAAATGAGAGGCAAACCCGCTTCAGGAACTCCCGGTTTGTCAAAGTTCTGACGGCGAGCATCAGCGCCCCACCAGAATCCCTTTTAATTTTCCGTATGGAGGGCTGTTATGATGAAAGAGTCGCAATGCTTCTCTTCCAGGGGAGTCATGGCTACGCCCCTACATAAATGCCCCTGCCGGCTCTTTTGATCTTGCCCTGTTTAAAGGCCCTGGAAACAATGTTTCTGACTTTTTTTTCGTCAAACCCCGTTTTTTTCATTAATGCGGGGACGTCAAACCCTTTTTTTGACCTCTTGATAATCTTGATTACTTCGTCAGTGGCAGTTGACGCAGAGGCTTTCTTCTTTGCGGACGCCTTGGCCGTAGTTTCTGCCCCAGCCCTGGTCTTGGCTTTCGGTTTCGGTTTCCTGGCAGGTTGGTCCTTTTCAAACTTCTCGGCTGCCTTAATGATCCTTTCCATTGTCTTTGTGAGACTCTTGAGCGCCTTGGCTGTCTGCCGGGCTGCGGCTTGTGGTGTTACGGCAGCTTGAGCCTTTTCAAATTGGTCAACGGCCCGTTTCTTCAGTCTATTTTTCAGTTCTTTTGTTTTGCTTGTAAGTACGTCGAATTCCTTGGTCAAAGCCTGCAGATCCTTTTTCAACTTTTTCATCTACGGTTTCCCCCCTTGTTTCGGTTATTGTCCTGCATGTGATCCAGTCAAAGTAGGCACTGAATTAAACAAATAGAAGATTTTTGGGATATTGTCAAGGGATATTGAGGCATTACAGCCCACGTTCGTTCCGCCATGTTTTACCCAAAACAGCCCTCCAAACTGATCCGCCAGAGTGACGGCCTACTTTCAACGGCGGATCTACGACCTTGAGCAGAAATGGGTAATAAACAGATACAGTGAGACTCCACAATACCAAAGAAGAATAGGGCAGGGCAGGGTTATTGAGGAATTGTGGCCGGAAGTTTGTTGGCACGCCCGGCCCGACTCGAACGGGCGACCTACGGCTGCTCCGCTGATTTCACCAATCTCACTTTTTTTTACCCACGTTTTTTTCGAATCTGGGCAAGCTTTGGGCAAGGCCCTATCTGCGGATTGTCTGACGGTAGGTGCCTCCACCAATCCACGGCGTCTGGAATGCGCCGAAGATCCCCCCAAAAGGCCCTTATTGGGCACTGCAAAGTTGTTGAAAGCCGATACTGGCGAGAGGATTTAAGCCTGTCCACTTTTCGGCAGCGTTCCTTGTAATAGAAAACACCTCAATCCATAGTACTTTGGTCGGATAGCAAACACAATATATTTTGCTTTTGG
>DAOUWN010000256.1 GCA_030667105.1 Deltaproteobacteria bacterium | reverse complement strand
TGCGGGCCATAGCCTACGGCGGAGAGCCCCGTTTCAGCCGTCGTAGCCTGCCGACTTCGCCATAGTAGCCATAGGCTACGACGGCTGAAACGGCTACTATGGCGAAGTCGGCTCAGGGTTGCTTTTCTTTTGTCGACCTTCACAAAGCCCAAACCTTGAACCCCTGAACGGTTACAAACTCCCTACTCCCTACTACTTACTTCCTACTTCATACTGCCTACTGGTTACCGGTCATCAAAGACGATCTTCCCCCCTACCACGGTCATGACTGCTTTCCCATTGAGTTCCCATCCGTTAAACGGGGTGTTGCGGCTTTTGGAGCAAAAGGTGTTGGCATCTACCGTGAATTTCTTTTCAAGATCGATGATCGTAAGGTCCGCAGGGTTGCCCCGCTTCAAGCCGATGTAATCCAGCTCCAGGATCCGCGCAGGGTTGGTTGACATCTTGGCAATAAGATCCTTTAGGCTCAAAAGCCCCATCTCCACAAGCTTCAGGCTCAAAGGCAGGGATGTTTCCATCCCGATCAGACCGTTGGCTGCGGCATCAAACTCCAGATCCTTTTCCACGCTGCTGTGGGGGGCATGGTCGCTGGCGATGACGTCGATCGTGCCGTCACGAAGCCCTTGCCGGACCGCATCTCTGTCCCTGTCTGTTCGCAGTGGTGGATGTACCTTGGCATTGGTGTCGTAGCCCATAACGGCCTCTTCAGTTAACGAGAAATAATGCGGCGCGGTTTCCGCCGTTAATCGCAATCCCCGTGCCTTGGCATCACGGATAAGACGCACCGAACCTTCGGCGCTAACGTGAGCAATATGAAGTGGCGCATCTGTGAGTTCGCACAGGGCAATGTCTCTGGCTACCATCACTGTCTCTGCTGCATTTGGTATGCCTGCAAGCCCCAGGCGAGTGGCTGTGGCTCCCTCATTCATAGCCCCGTTTGCCGTGAGATTTCGGTCCTCGCAGTGGGATATCACCAACAGACCAAACCCCTTGGCATACTCAAGGGCACGACGCATCAACTGCGCGTTCATTACGGGATTGCCGTCATCTGAAACCGCCACAACGCCTGCGGCCTTCATCTCACCATACTCAGCCAGACTTTCCCCGCGCAGCCCTCGGCTTATGGCGCCCACGGGATAGACACGAACACCTGCCGCCATGTTTGCCTTTCTCAAGATATAGTCTGTCACTGACTGATTGTCGTTGACAGGCTCTGTGTTTGGCATACAGCAAATGGCTGTGAAACCTCCATGGGCTGCAGCCAAACACCCTGATTCAACGGTTTCCTTGTACTCGTGACCGGGCTCCCGGAGATGCGTGTGGATGTCGATGAGGCCTGGAGTGATGAGTTTGCCAGAGGCGTCGATGATTTTGGATTTTGGATTTTGGATTTTGGATTTCTCATTTCCTATTTCAGCTATTTTCCCCCTCTCGATGAGAATATCCATAACGCCGTCAATGCCTGTTTCCGGGTCGAGAACACGGCCTCCCTTGATGAGTGTCTGCTTCATCGTGGCCCTCCGAGAAGAAGATAAAGGAGCGCCATTCGTATAGCCACACCATTGGCTACCTGATCCAAGATTACCGAGTAAGGACCATCGGCAACCTCCGGCGCAATCTCAACGCCCCTATTTATGGGACCGGGATGCATTATCAGCACATCATCCCTTGCTGCTGCAAGATTCTCTGTCGTCAATCCATAGTAGCCGGCATATTCCCTTTCAGAAGGAAACAGAAAGGGCTGTTGACGTTCCTTCTGAATACGTAACATTATTATTACATCGGCATTCTTGATCGCTTCTTCAATATAATATGTGACAGGGGCTCCCAGGACTTCTATCCCTTGCGGGATCATTGTTGGCGGACCTGCCAGAATCACGTGGGCCCCCATCTTAAGAAACCCCACTGTATTGGAGCGTGCAACACGGCTGTGAGCAATATCGCCAATAATAGCCACGCGGAGCCCGTGAAGACGGCCCCTTTTTTCACGAACAGTCATCATGTCCAGTAGGGCCTGGGTTGGATGTGCATGCATGCCGTCCCCTGCATTGATCACAGAGCTCCGAACCAAGCGGGCCAGTATGTGTGGAGCCCCGGCAGCGCTGTGGCGAAGGATGATCGCGTCGGGGTTCATGGCTTCAAGATTCCTGACCGTGTCTGCCAGCGTTTCTACATTGACAATGCTGCTGGTAGATGCGGATATGCTGACAGTGTCAGCGCTGAGCCTTTTTGCTGCAATCTCAAAGGATGTTCGGGTCCTGGTACTCGATTCATGGAAGAAATGGACAATGGTTTTGCCGCGCAGGGTGGGCACCTTCTTGATGGGACGGGTGGATATCTCTTTAAGGGAATCTGCCGTGTCCAGTATGAGTTCAATCTCCTCCGTGGAAAGACTCTCTATGTCGAGTATGTCCTTTTTCTCAAGTTTCATCGATTTTTCCCAAAAAAAACCTCTTTACCCTAACAGGTAAAGAGGTTTTCGCCCTCTAAGGATTTCCTAGCGTACATAAACATATAAGACCCTGACCTCCCTGGCAACAGACCGATGACCCTATAGCACCGTGATTTAGAACAAGTCAAGCAAAAATCATGCGCATTTTTCTTGCCCAATCCTGACGCGTCATGGGCGTGGACCCCAGGAGACTCAGTGGATGAGATCACCCAACCGTTTCCATCTGACATCTGAATTCTCACTGTTCCATGACCAGTAGATGATAAATGCCTTACCCTTGATCTGCGAGATGTCGACGAACTTCCAGAATCGGCTGTCGTAGCTGTGGTCGCGGTTGTCACCCATGACAAAGATGGAGTGAGCGGGAACCGTGACTGGGCCGAAGTTGTCACGCGGTTTGGCCCTGCCCGGAATTATATGGGGGTCCAGATATGTGCCGTAGGGGTCGTCCATGGGTTTATGATTAAGATACACCTTCTTGTTTCGAATTTCCACAACGTCACCGGATGTGCCTATGACCCGCTTTATGAAGTCCTTCTTAGGATCTTCAGGGAATTTGAATACCACAATATCACCGCGCTTAGGATCTGTGATTGAGATAAGGGTCTTGTCTAGAAATGGTATCTTCACACCGTATATGAATTTATTTACGAGGATATGGTCTCCCACCAGAAGCGTTGGTTTCATGGAACCAGAGGGAATCTTAAAGGCTTGTATAACAAAGGTCCTGATAAACAGGGCAAGGACTACGGCAAGAAGTATAGCTTCGGCGTATTCCCGAATGATGCTCTTTTTGGGTTCAATAGGACGTTCAGTTAATTTGTCTTCTTTTTTCAATGTTACGGATTTCCTTTCCTCACAGTGATGGACGATGCCGGATGCCAGATGCAGGATGCCGGATCATAAATGAAGACGTCCGCGATCAGGTATCCATCATTTTAGGCACTTTAAACTTTAGGCATTTTAGGCATTCATGACTCTGCGAAGCACCCGGCCCTTTTCAAGGGGGCAGATCAAGGCCACGTCCTCTCGGTCTGGATTCTTTACTACACCGACGGGAGCAATTCCTGCGGTTCTCCTAGCGTGAATTTTCCGCTCTGTATCCATTTTTTCAGAGTCTCTGCAATCTCCCTCGCTCGTACCACACTCGAGAGCGGAACGGTTGGAACATCTT
>DAOUWN010000243.1 GCA_030667105.1 Deltaproteobacteria bacterium | reverse complement strand
TGTCGATTTGTTTTCTTTTTCCTGCCGGGCGCCACGCTTTTGCAAGCGTCTCTTACATCACCTCCCTGTTTGCCCTTTTCTCTCCCCTGGTTCACTATACTTGCCTCCACGACCTGGCATGAGAAATCGCGCGTCATCCAGTTGCTTAGAAATAAAGGCTGCAAGCACTTCCTCCACTTGTCCGGCTTTTCCCGCAATCACGGAGACGCCTGAACTTTCAATCGTCGTGTGCAAGACGTCGCTAATGCCGCCACAGATCAACGTCGTAACCCCGGCCCTGGTGAGAGCGTCTACCCTTTGAGCAAATGAAAGCATGTCAAGATGGATCTCGGTTCTTTCTGTCTGACGATGATGCTCGATTTGGATCAGGAAGACCCGACGACAAGAGTCAAAGACCGGCGCGATGCGCGACCGAAATACTGGGATGGCAATTTTGACCATGGGAATTGGGGAAACCGAATACACCGCACAATGGGTCGCAGTGTATTTGACAAAGGTTTAAATTCAAGGTACGCAATGAGTATGCCAAGAAGACATTTAACGCCCATGCATGCCCATAACTAATTGAAATGCTAAAAGATAGCCGTTCTATTTTGCTTGCGGCCAAAGAGCCTGGCAGCGCTTTGTGGGAACAAAACGCACTGCGAAGAACATCAAGGGAACAATTTGAACCAATCCCGCCCCTGGTGTGGTATTGTACCGCTGTCGTTCTAAGGAGGATCCCGGTATGCCTATAACTGAGCACCACCAGATCATACTGAACAGTATTGCAGATGGTGTTTTTACCGTAGATTTGCAGTGGCGCATTACGTCCTTCAATAAGGCCGCTGAAAAAATCACCGGTATTCCACGAGAAGAGGCCCTTGGTCAGTTGTGTTATGAAGCCTTCAGGGCAAATGTGTGCGAGGCGGGCTGCGTGCTGCGTCAGACTTTGATAAGTGGCACACCCATTAGAAATATGCCGATTTATATTATTCGTGCAGACGAAAAACGCATACCTATCAGTGTGAGCACCACGTTGCTAAGGGATGCTACCGGCAACGTGATTGGGGGCGTGGAGACCTTTAGCGATTTGACTGTAGTTCATGGCCTTCGCAAGGAGCTTAAAAAACAACATTCTTTTGGCGACATTATCAGCAAGAATGCCGAGATGTCTAAACTCTTTTTAGTCCTTCTGCAAATTGCCCAGAGTGGTAGTACCGTGCTTATTGAAGGGGCAAGCGGCACAGGAAAAGAGCTTGTTGCAAGGGCTGTTCACAATAACAGCCCGAGAAAAAAAGGCCCTTTTATCGCTGTAAATTGCGGCGCCCTTCCCGACACCTTGTGTGAATCCGAGCTTTTTGGGTACAAAGCAGGCGCTTTCACGGATGCCAAGAAAGACAAGCCAGGACGATTTGCCCTGGCTCAGGACGGAACCATTTTTTTAGACGAAATTGGAGATGTAGCCTTGCCCGTTCAGGTACGACTCCTTCGCGTCTTGGAACAGAAGGAGTATGAACCTTTGGGGTCCACAAAGGTGGTTAAGACGAATGCCAGGGTGATCACGGCAACCCATAGAAACTTGCAACAACTGGTTGGAGAAGGGAGATTCCGCGATGACCTGTACTACCGTATCAATGTGATTAAGGTATTTTTGCCGCCACTTTCGGAACGAAAAGAGGACATTCCCCTATTGGCTGACCACTTTATTGAACGTTTTAGTCATCTTGCAGGGAAACAGATCATGGGCCTGTCCCAAGAGGCCATGGCCGCACTGATGCTTCACGACTGGCCCGGAAATGTCCGCGAACTTGAAAATGCCATAGAGCATGGATGTGTCCTGTGCCGACAGGAATTGATCCACCTAAGGCATCTGCCCACACACCTTGTCCCGAAAGGCCGATCCGTGCTTGTGCCTACCGGCTTGACACTCAAGGAGGTGGAAAAACGCGCAATTGAGGAGGCGCTTCAAAGAAATGAGTGGAAGAAAGTCGTAACCGCCCGAGAACTGGGCATCGACAAGAATACCCTCCGCCGCAAGATAAACCGCCTTGGCATCCTCGATCCTCCCCTCACTTAATGGTCGCAGACGTTTTCGCCCGTAGCCAGGGTATTGCTCAGGTATTGCTGAACCAGTTCCTCAGGGGTCAGGCTGGGGGCGCCTGGCATGACTTTGATTCCATTTTCTCCAAAAAGGCTTAAGGCCCTTTGGCCCATACCCCCTGCAATAATAACGCTTACGCCCAGTTCGTGAAGCCACCCGGGGAGTACGCCCGGCTCGTGAGGTGGAGGCGTAAGGAGTTCCTTCTCTTTTATTTCATTGTTTTCCACATGGACAATGGCAAACTCTGCGGCATGGCCGAAATGGGCTGTCAGTTTACCTTCGGCTATGGGAATAGCAATCTTCATATCAGTTGTCTCCCTTATATCCTTTATGTCCTTTTTCTCTTCTGATTTTCTCGGAGTCAATTTAGTAACAGAGGCTTTTTTCTGACTCCCTTCCACAATTTTTTCGACGATGTCATTGTATGCCTGCGTGACCTCTGAGTCTGGATATTTCTCCAGATAGGATTGCCCTGCATCAGCGCACTGTACCATCTTCGTGTCAAAGGGGATCCGACCCAGGAAGGTGACATTCATGGCCATGGCAGTTCTAAAACCACCACCAGTGCCGAAGATATCGATGGCTTTGCCGCAGTGGGGACACACAGAACCGCTCATATTTTCTATTAGTCCAAAGACCGGCATTTTAACTGTTTTGCAAAAATTGATGGATTTCCTCACGTCGGCCAGGGCTATCTCCTGAGGCGTTGTCACAATGATGGCCTTGCAACCAGGGATAGTCTGGGCAATGGACAGCGGTTCATCCCCTGTGCCGGGCGGTGAATCGATAATGAGATAATCAAGTCTTTCCCAATGGACGTCAGAAAGGAACTGGCGAATAACATGCATTTTTAAGGGACCCCGCCAAATGACAGCTTCGTCTTGATCCTGAGTTAAGGATTCAATGGAAATCACTTTCAGGTTTTCCGAATAAGGCTTGGGCACCATTCGATTATCTCCGCTGATCTCAAGAAGCCCCTTTAGGCCGAGCATCCTTGGGATATCAGGGCCGTGGAGGTCTACATCCATCAAGCCGACTTTGGCCCCCTGTTTTGAAAGGGCCACAGCCAAGTTGGCCGAAACGCTTGTCTTGCCCACACCCCCCTTGCCGCTCATAACCAGCAACTTGTTTTTGATAATACTCAGGGTGCCGTGGATTAGCTGATCTTGTCCAGCCGTGTCCGGAGCCTGTTTGGGACCACAAGAATCACACTCTTTGGAATTACTCATAAACTTTCCTCCTGTATTAGCGATGTATAAAAAAACTCCGTGGTTCGCTGCAATATAAGTATTCCCGGGCTTAATTGCAACCCCGGAAATTCTTGATGCTATCACCTCATGTCATTGCGAGCAAAGCGAAGCAATCTTGGGGGCAGGGCTCCTCGCAATGACATCTACTTGAAGTTTCATTGCGTCGTCGAATTTGTGAAAATGCATACCTGGCCTAAACCCAGTGACCTTCCACATTGGGTCCCTCTACGGCTTCTAATTGACCGCTTTTGTACTGGGTAATGGCATCCATCACGCGTCCCGTGGCGCCTGTTACAACCTTGATGCCTGAGGCATTCAAAACATCAAAGGCCTTGGGGCCGCAGTTGCCGGAAATCAGTACATCGGCGTTCTGATCTACGACGGTTTTTGCCGCCTGGATACCTGCGCCCTGGGGAAGATTCAGGTTCTGTTTGTTTTCCACAGCCTCATACTCCATTGTTTCCGGATCAACCATAAGGAAGTATTTGGCCCTCCCAAACCGGGGATCCATGTCGGAGATCAATTCATTTCCGGTAGATGTAACAGCTATCCTCATTGTTTGTCATACCTCCTTGTTATT